>RFHA01000010.1 GCA_003696565.1 Chloroflexota bacterium | reverse complement strand
TCAGTTGCATAATAATGTTTAATTCGGCGGGTTTCACCGGTTTGCGGGTCTGTTTGCCAGCTATAAGATTGAACAAAAACAATAATAAGATATGGGGCATCTTCAATATGGGGTTTATGCCAATCTGTGCCAAGATGAGCGAGTGCCTCTAGCCATTCTGCACTCATACGACGTTCGTAGCTTTCTTTTTCTTCAGCTTCTGCGGCGGCGCGGATTTTCTTTTTTAGTTGTGGATCACTGACGACAACGAATGTCCACGGTTGTTGATTAGCACCAGATGGCGCGCTTGCCGCGGTCCTAATTGCGTTTTTAATGAGTTCAAACGGTACTGGTTTAGTAGAAAAATCTCGTACAGAACGTCTGGTCTGCATGATCTCTAAAAACATCCGAGACCGGCGTAACTGCTCTTCTGGCTCTAAATGGTGAAAGTCTAAAGGATGATAAACTGCTTGCATTCTTGACTCCTCATTTTATAGAATATTACCACAAACAGGGGGAACAATGAAAACTTTGCAAACCAAACGATTGTATCTTCGCTCCTTGGAATTGGCAGATGCGTCATCCATTTACGAGTTAATGAATAGTCGTGAAATTGCCGCGAGATTGCTTAATGTTCAGTATCCTTATACCCAAGAAGCCGCTAACGATTTTGTTTATTATGCACAGCAACAAGGACGTAACGGAAAAGCGTTTATTTGGGGAATTGTTCATCAAACCGTGTTGATTGGAATGATTGAGCTTTCATTGTGTCTACAACATCATAGTGCTGAAGTGGGTTATTGGCTAGGGGTCTCGTTTTGGAATCAAGGTTATGCAACAGAAGCTCTTCAATGCGTTCTTTCATATGCATTTGATGAATTAAAACTACACCGCGTTTATGCTGTTTGCTTTGTGGATAACAAGGCATCCGCGCGTGTTCTACAAAAAGTTGGTATGCAACACGAAGGTACATTGCGGCAGCACTATTTTCATTGGGGAGAATATCATGATGTCGCTTATTTTGGCTTGCTGCACCAAGATAGGCTATCAAAATGATGATTGTTTTTGATAGCTTTTCGTGTTGCATACACTCCGCCTTATTTTAAGGTTAGGCTGATAGGACAATGATCTGATCCCATAACATCCGGGTGGATGCCAGTGTCTAAAACGCGCTCCCGTAAATCTGGTGTAATGAAAAAATAATCAATCCGCCAACCAACGTTGTTTTCACGCGCACCACTTCGGTTAGACCACCAATTATATGCTCCGACTAAATCAGGATACATTTCACGAAAAATGTCGATATAACCAGCATCAATATATCGGGTAATCCACTCTCGTTCTTCTGGCAAAAAACCTGTTTTTTTGACGTTTTGTTTAGGACGTGCCAGGTCAATCTCTTGATGTGCTGTGTTTAGATCGCCACAAAATATAATTGAACGCCCATCTGCAACACGTTGATTACAGTAATCCAAAAACGCTTGATAATATCCCAACTTAAACGGTATCCGGCTGTGATCTCGGCTACCATTCGGGAAATACGCAGTGATGAATGTGAAATCATCATACTCCGCTATGATTGTACGTCCCTCTTGATCATATTCCTGTATTCCCAAACCAATTTGCACATCATTGGGTTCAATTTTGCTGTAAAGTGCTACACCGCTATAGCCTTTCTTGACCGTACTTTCAGCCCAGTATGTTTTATATCCAGGTGGCGCGATCATATCGTGATCCAATTGATCAGGACTAGCTTTTGTTTCCTGTAGACCCAAAATGTCTGGTTGTGTGTGATGCAGCCAATCTAAAAAGCCTTTTCTTTGTAATGCCCGAATACCGTTAACATTCCAAGAATAAAGTTTCATCAATTTCTCCATATTGCCTGCCAGAATAATAAGGTGCGCAACAAACCATCATGATGTTAGTCTGTACTGTCTTTCAATTTTGCTTCCCACCGAGCGACTAACCGTTTATAGGTTTCTTCACTGATTTCTCCGTTTAGCAACCGCAAATCAAGTTGGTCTAGCATCTTTTGAATTTCTGCAGGTGTTTGGGGGGAGACCAATTTGCTAGACTGTTGTGCCCGCATCTGCTCAATAGGGTTTTGTGTTTGTAAACCTGGGTAGTTATTGCGATTGATTCGAGGATAGTCAAATTGTTCTGGTGGTAATTGTTTAAGGGCTGCTTCTGCCCGGCTGCGCACCCAACGACTGCTATCTTGTTTTGCAGCTTCCTTTAGGGTTGCTCGTGTGGCTTCATCTTTTAGCATCCCTAATAAATCTGCCACTGTACCGCGTACTGTGCTGTTGGGGTGTAACATGGCACGTAACAAGGCTGGCATGGCACGTTTTTCTGCTTTTTTGAGTATATCAATGGCATGATGACGGACCGAATCAGATTCGTCTGCCAAGTGTTCAATAATTATCTCATATGGCAGCGTTTCAAATATATTCAGGCTTTGTAACGCGGCAATGCGCACACTTTCGGCTTCGTCCTCTAAAGCATTTACTAGGGCATCCATGACACGTAAATCATTGAATGTGCCAAGTGCCAGGGCAGCCGCCGCTCTCACAGCAGCATGATGATCTTGCAATGCTAAAATGAGCGCATTGATTGCATCAACATGACCGATCTTGCTTAAGGCTTGTGCTGCGTCTCGCCGTTGACGATACGCTAAGGCATTACCATCATCAGATGATAACAAAATATGTTCTAATGCTTTAATCACTTCTGGTCGTTGTGCGGGGTCATTGGCTTGTTCTAATAAGGTGTTTACATCCACAACACGATATTCCACATAACTGTTTAATGATATTTTACCTTATTCAAATCACAATACCATTAATCCCCGTGCAGATGCGACTTGCAAAGCCTGATGCTTACGGATAATTCCTCTACGATACACTTTTAGTAGTTCATCCAAACGAGCATTTTCCTGCGAAGTGAGTGTTTGGGCGTTTAATAAGCGACGTAGCTCAGCTTCTTGCATTGGGTTTAACTTAAAATTACACAGCGATAGCACTTCATCATTAGAAAGTTGTTCAATGGGGATATTGTCCATAACAGATACTAACCAGTCATTGAGGATGTCTTCTAATGAGCGTCCTGTGATTGCTGCATGTTTATGCGCTTGCCAGTATAGCTTATCATCAACCCGTAAGGTGATCCTCCGTACCATAATATTCTCCGTTACATTAACTTACACCTATTGTAACGGTAAGGCTTGAATGCATACCATAAGATTTTTGTCTGCTTGAATATTGAAACGATTTCGTTTAGAACACGTATAATACAATATGTTCACTACTGTTAAATAGATATATGGATTACAGTGATGAAACAAGAACCAATGAACTGGAACCAGATACTTATCTTCCTTCATGTAATCGCTTTTATTATTTTTGCGACAGCTGTTGTAAGTAATACCGGTAGCGCAGTTGTCGCATTGGTTTTTTTGTGGGTACCACTGATGTTTTTGCATATGTACTTTTATCATAAAAAGCAGCATATTCGTCAGTTGCAAGATGCCTATGAAGCTGGCATACAGGAGGGAATGCGCTTAGCTGAGGTTGATTATTATGAAAAGCCTAAACGCTTAGAGGACATGCTTGAGAATTTGTCATACCAAGAGGAAGAACCATTATTCAAACAAGATTGATTCAAGCCTAAGTTCTTGCGATGTGTTAAGTGACAACAGCCCGTGTCTAAATTGTCCCTGTGGCGTGACAATTGCATATTGATTATCTATCCAAGCAATAAAACCAAGCTTTCCTTTAGGTACACGCCTAGTCTTAAAGATGACTGTGTTATCTAACATGAACGTAACATGATCTTTTTCCCATATAATGCTGTAATCATGTGGGATATTTAGTAGTGTTTCGTCCAACAAACATTCATCGACTCCCAAAGCGCGCTGACCAATTCCCCACAGTTGGTTATAAATAGATGGCAACCGCATCAGGAGAAAGCCAACCGGGGCACTTGGTAACAATGCTAAAAAACGCCAATTGGCTGCGTCAAACGTTGCACATTTCCACCCATAACCAGGGATATTTTTTGCTAGTGGCATGTTATTGGGCTGTGATCCATAAAAAAACCAGATTGCTTTGGGCAGCCGTGGAACACGTCCATACGGATGATTCCAAAAACCGAACCCGGCTGTGCCATGAATATCTCCAGTCGCATAAGCACGAATATGTAGTGACACAGGCGGTTCAAACTCAAAATCTCGCCGGGTAATGTATGATGTAATCTGTGCATTATGGTACATGTCACCTGTAACGGGTGGCATTGTTAAACGGAACATATCTTGTTGCTGATCGACTTTTCCCTGACCAACCTCAGTGATGTGGTATTGGTTTTTCATAAAACGTGATCTTTTGTTATTGGTGACGCTGGTTTACGAATCAGTTTTGCACCGGATAGGACGAGTTGCACGTGCATCCAAATCCAACGGTAACCCAAAATAAGGCGATGGGTCTAGCGTGTTACGTAAGATTGCTTCGTTTTTGAACGTACCGTCTTTGTTGCTTTTTACAATGCTAAAGTGCAGATGCATCGCAATATCAAAACGTCCACCATTATAATTACCCTGATACCCTAACAATGTGCCACGTTCTACAAATTGGTCTGTGGTACCAGGTGGAAAGTCCTCCACAATAAAACTGACGCTCCCATCTAGGTTTGCCATATGCGTGTAATATGTCCAGATGGTTCTACCTGGAATAAGTGGATCATCATGCCGGATGATTACCGTAGCACGCCAATCATTCAGTCGTGTTAGGTATCCATCATATGCAGCAAAAATTGGTACCGTCCCTAAATCGCCATCGCCAAAAATATCAATGCCAGTGTGCCGGCTTAATCCATTGTATGGTCGAGCCACATCCCGATATAACAACCCAATGAAACCGGTGGAAGGCAGCAAAAATGGCGCATCTTCGCAGGCATGTGTGGTTATCAATTCTGTGCGTGAAGCCGGATTATTCAGCCATTCTGCGATATAATTATTGCTATCACTATCAATATTAACCAGATTTTGGTAAAGATATAACCCAACTGCCAAACCAGCAACACATAGAAATCCTAAGATAAACAACCAACGTCTCTTTGTCATAATCGAAACATCCAAACTCATCATCATAACAACATACGGGAATCCAGCAACTACGTCAATGCTTGGCTATTTATCAAGATGTTTTTCAAGTTACAATTAAAGCGATGATTGTTAAATAAATAGGAATTTTAAGATGAATAATACGTTACGTGGACGAAATGATTTAATCACATGGGAAACAAGTAAACCAGATAATTATTTTACGGCTGACCGTAACTTGCAGTATGTCTTACGTCGCCATCTTGGGGATGAGCGATACGCCGCAATTCAGGATAACTTACAAAATTTTGGGGCAGAATGCGCCACAATTATTGATCCGGGGATGAAAATTGAGGATCGGATCGGTAATCACCCTCGCCTAGAGCGGTTTAACGGTGTTGGGGAGCGAATTGAACAGATCGAATTTCACCCCAATCATGATGTGGTCGGTGAGTTGATTTGGAAGTCTGGCATTATGGCAATGCAGGCTCAACCTGGTAATGTTGTGCATCAAATGGCGTTGTTTTACCTATTAAACCACACTGCAGACGGGCATTCTTGTGGTTTAGCTTGTACATCTGGGTTAATCCGCAGCTTACAAACCGTTGCTGATGAAACCGTACGAAATAAATTCTTACCCCCATTACTCGAATCAGATTATCATCAGATGCAGCATGGTGCGCAATTCCTCACGGAAGTACAGGGAGGAAGTGATGTTGGTGCAAATGCTATTGTCGCGCGCGATATGGGAGATGGAACATGGCGTATCAATGGAGAAAAATGGTTTTGTTCTAACATCAACGCTGATCAATTTTTGATTACTGCCCGCCCAGAAAACAGCCAAGAAGGAACTCGAGGTTTGGGTATGTTCATTGTCCCGCGTAAATTGGACGATGGACAAACTAATGGTTTTTATCTGCGGCGGCTTAAAGATAAACTTGGCACACGCACGCTTGCTAGTGCGGAAGTTGATTTTGTTGATGCGGTTGCTTATCAACTTGGACCGCTGGAGGGTGCTTTTAAAAATACAGTTGAACTGGTCTTAAACACCTCTCGCCTGATGAATGCTGTTAGTTGCGCAGGCTTTATGCGTCGAGCATATATTGAAGCGGCAAGTTACGCTTGTACCCGCCGGGCATTTGGGAACCCAATTGCAGAATATCCAATGGTGCAGGAAGCAGTCAGCAATATCATGAGTGAATATTATGCTGCTGTTGCGTCGAGCTTCGCGCTTGCCGCTTTGTTAGATAAAATTGAAACTGGTCAAGCGACGCATACCGACAAAGCCGCCTATCGGATGTTGGTCAACTTAAATAAATATATCACTAGCATTCGTGGCACTGAATCCATACATCAAGCTATTGAGGTGCTAGGTGGTAACGGTGCCATTGAGTCATTCAGCATCTTGCCTCGTTTGTATCGTGATATGATTGTGTTGGAAAGTTGGGAAGGCACACATAATGTTTTATGTTTACAGGTGCTACGTGATATTGCTCGTTACCAAGTTCATGAAGCGTTGATTGCTTATCTTAAAGAACAGCTTGCAGCAGTCACACATGAGTCTTTACAACAGATGGCATCTGATGTCTTTGAGAGCTTAGATCGCACACTTACATTATTAAACAGAATTAACATAACAGATACAACAAAACAACAAGCCCATACACGTCGCTTAGCGGATGCTTTTAGCCATGTTTCACAAGCAGCCTTGCTTTTGGCAGAAGCTCAATGGGAATTGGAGCAGGGGCTGCCAACACTTAAGCCGGATGTCGTGCAACATTACATTAATCGTCGCCTTATACCTAACTATGATCCGTTGCTTGATGATGAATTCTTACCGCGTATCCAACGCTTGATGATGAGTTATTAAAAATATGCTCCACCTGTCGGGATGCCATCCCGGCAGGATGATAAATTTTTATATCTTATTGTGTTGGGCAATTTCCCCATGTATATAAACGTGTTGTATTTCCCCATTATTTAACACAACGAAATCTGCCCATTTGCCTGGACTAAGACTGCCATAATCTGCTGCATCACCACAGACAACCGCACCATGTAGCGTGTAAGCACGGATAGCCTCTTCCCAAGTAACGCTTTGCTTTTCTGCTAAAGGCAAGCCATCCTCACAAAGTCGATCTTGTGCTGCTTGGATCGCGTGTAATGGGTGGGGTGTTTGAACAAATGGCATATCAGAGCTAAATGCAGTCATTATTCCTGCATCAAACATGGCGCGGAATGGATAACAAAACTCATGATAAGCCAGGTTCAATA
>RFHA01000500.1 GCA_003696565.1 Chloroflexota bacterium | reverse complement strand
TAAGACGCACATCAAGACACTGAAGCCGCTTTAGTCGACATCAGAATACATCTATTCGTCTGGCAACCACGTTTTCTACGCGATGTCGCCGGACTGCCGTCACATCATTTCGCGGTAGTGCGCGATGCTCATCGCCTCTTGCTTAAAAACTTTCAGGTAATCGAACAGCGGCATTTGGTCAGCATGCAGGTCTTTGAGCGGCAGCGGTTTGGCGACTGCTATGCCATCTATCGTGACACGCAAGCAGCGCTGCGCCGCATCCAGATGAACCAGCATCGCACGCTTCGCTAGCTTCTTGTCCACGTAGTAAACATGCTTATCGACTTGGATCGTGCCATTCGACCGAATCCGCCGCCGAAACACGCGCCCATTCTGAGCTTGCAACCAGTCATTAGGCTGCACCTCGTCGGATCGAAGTCAGATGTCATCTTGATTTGACCGCGTGCGCTACCTGCCTTACGTGGTTTGGCTGTTGCCACCACTGGAACAAGTTGTACGGCGCGATCATTTTCATCCAAAATCAACATCGTTTTACCGTGTTGAGCATCATTAACCAGCTTTTTTAAGTGATCCTGTGCTTCTTGCAAGGAATATTGTTCTATAGTGTCCTCATTCGCTATTTATTTCCCATTATACACTGGTATTTTAGTTAACCATCATCTCCTTGCAACTTTATAATTTCCTATATTTTCGCCCTCTAATTTGCTATAAGTCAACATAACACGAAATTCGCACCAGAGCCATAAAGTTATACCAACTCGAGTGAGAGTGTTGGATACTTGATAGTTTGTTATTTTACAAAATTAGATAACAAAATTTTGTGAAGACTTTTTGAGGTTATTAGTATAATACAAGTTATAATGATTTAAAGCATTTTACCTGGAAAGACTAGAATATGAACCTAATAGAGCATCTTGATAAATGGCTGTCCCTAGAAGGACAAGAACCCAAACTACAATACCTGATGCAAAACGCTAGCCTGCTCATGAGCGATGAAGCAGAAGCAGAACTCAGACGACGACAGGAAGCCACAAATGATGACAATGAGAAAAACAAATTACAAGAACATTTGATTATGCGAGAGGCTTTGAAAGCCTTGAAAGTCTTTGCTCAACAGATGGTAGAAGACCCTGTTAGTGTGCTTTTAGAACTTTTTAAGCAAGCAGAAGATGCAAATGATGTCGCAAATCTAGTAGTCCAAACGCCCGACGAATTGCTTGATCAACTTGAGGAACGACTTGAGGTAGATGCTCGCTCACTAACAGGGAATGCAAAAGCCGTGCTTGAAGCTCGGATAAAAGGCTTACGCGCTGTACGCGAAGCCGAGAAAGCCTTCAACGAAGCCAAAGAGCTAAGCCTCAGCCCGATAGAAAAAGCCGTACGGGAATTTCTGAGGGCGGAAACTGAAGCCGATGCCCGTGCCTATGCACTGGCAAACAAAGATTTACTGCTGACGGCGCAAGGACAAGCTGAAATTGAAACCTACAGCGAAAACGAGCGTGTCAATGAACGCAAAGCACTGTTACGCCAGATGCGCTTAGAGCTTGCCCAACCTGTTCGACCTCAAGTACCGCTGACGGATGAACCGTACCAAGAGACAAGCCGCTTGCAATTGTCACAATCGTCTGATGGAGAGGTGGTTCAAGCACGGCAGCCGCTGACTCTACAGAATGTCCAGATTGGGGACAACAATGTGATGATCAACAATGTGGAGCGTGTGCCGCTGGAGTGGGTCACGCCCATGGAGACCGGCAGGCAATTCTGGGAAGGTGCTGTTGGGCGAGAAATTGAGTTGGGTGTTTTGCGTCAGAAGTTACTTGATGAACAGCAATGTTCAATTTTGAGTGTCCATGGTTTGCCCGCAATCGGTAAATCGACTCTGGCAGCACTGTATGCCAAAACCTATGCGGATCAGTATCCGGGAGGAGTAATCTGGCTACAGTATAGTTCCGATGTAAGGAATGCTGAACAGACGAAGATTCAGTTGCTCCGGGCAGCACAATATGCTTACAAAGCCAATCCCGAAGCCATTGAAATCCTCGATAAGAAATATGCGGCTGAACCGGACGTTGTTAAGGCATTGCTGAGTGGACATGGACGGTTGCTCATTATTGTGGATGATGTGTGGACAGAAGAAGTCGCATCGACGGTCAAACAAGCACTGCCTGATGATGCCCATGTATTGTTAACCACCCGCGACAGCGATGTCGCGAGTAAATTTGTGGAAGATAAGATAAAAGCGATGTATGAACTGGATGTGCTGACGGACGCAGATGCTTATCTGCTACTTAAAGAAGTCGCGCCTGATTTACCCGACGATGTTGTCGAAAAACTGGTGGCAGGGCTGGATGGATATGCCCAATCGTTAACTATTGCTGGTCATACACTGCAACGTAATGCCTATAAAGGGGTGAATGGTATCCGCGCTGATTGCGATGACATCCTGCGCCGAGTACGTCAAGGAGAGGGCTTTGGTGACCTGCCGGAAGTGAAAAAAGAGTTGCGTAAACGGATCCAGAAATTTGAGTCTGTTCTCAAACACAGCTACGATCGGTTGGCAGAATCCTTTGATCAAAACTACCAACTCTATTTCCGTGCGTTGGGTACATTAGCAGATGGGGCGGATTTTTCCGCAGAGGCTTTTGCTGCGATTTGCCAGGTGGATGATGGTGGAAAGATTCTGAACGAACTGCGTCAATTTGGGCTGGTGAAGATGTTGCCTGCCAAGGATGATGCGCCTGCCAAGGATGATGCGCCTGCCAAGGATGATGCGCCTGCCAACGGTAGTGCGCCTGCCCGCTGGAGCCAACACGCGATTTTGCGTGCTTATGCCTTAAGCCTGCAAACACCCGATGAGCGATTGGATCTGCCGGAGCGATATTCGAATTATGTAATTAATCTTATAAGTGAATGTTATCATAGTAAACCGCGTGATTATAAACGCTTGGAGATAGAGTTCGCACATGCATCCCATGCCTTTGAGTGGTGCCGGAAAGAAGATTACAAAAAAGCGTTGAAAATTGTCCAGTATTGCAATGATTTTATGATGATACGCGGGCGGTCCCAAATGCTAGGGGAGTGGCAAAAAGCTGCAATTGATATTGCGCGTTTGTCTGGAAGTCAACTGGGCGAAGCCAACACCCTGAAAAGCATGGGCGACCTGGCGAGTCGGCTGGGACAGGTGGATGACGCGCTCAAGCACTACGAAAACGCC
>RFHA01000094.1 GCA_003696565.1 Chloroflexota bacterium | reverse complement strand
AAGAAGGAAGAAGGCGGTCGTCATAAGGCATTCTTCAGCGGGTATCGTCCACAGTTCTACATCCGTACCATGGATGTGACCGGCACCATCACCCTGCCAGATGGCGTGGAAATGGTGATGCCTGGTGATAACGTCAACCTGAAGGTGGAACTGATTACGCCGGTGGCTCTGGAAAAAGGTTCTAAATTTGCTATCCGTGAAGGCGGTTTGACCGTTGGTGCGGGTATCATTACCGAAATTCTGGGCTAAGTTATCGGACGTTTTAAGCACTGAATAGATGCCGGGAGTTCAAACTGCCTCCCGGCATCTCTACCCTAAAGAGGATACTTATGGTAGCTAAAAACAAAATCCGCATCCGGCTCAAGGCATATGATCACCGTGTTATTGACCAATCGGCACAGCGCATTGTAGAAACAGCGGAACGCACCGGTGCGCGTGTTGTGGGACCAGTCCCCTTGCCGACACGTCTGGAACGCTTTACCGTACGGCGTTCACCGTTTATTGATAAGGACTCCCAAGAACATTTTGAGATCCGCACCCATAAACGGTTGATTGATGTACTAGACCCAGACGCAAAAACGATTGATACACTGATGCGGTTGAATTTGCCTGCGGGCGTGGATATTGAAATTAAAATCTAGGGCGACGTGTATGCGGGGTGACCGCCAATGCACGATTAGACAGAATGGGAGCGGGGAGTCCCCGGCGTTATAAGACGCAGCATCCCTCTGGAGGCAAGTAAGCATGAAGGGCATTATTGGTAAAAAAGTAGGCATGACCCAAGTGTTTGACGAAACCGGCAATGTGATTCCGGTCACCGTCATTCAAGCTGGTCCCTGCTATGTGACACAAGTGCGAACTGCGGAACGTGATGGGTATTTAGCCGTGCAACTTGGGTTTGAAGAAACAAAGAGCCAACGGCTAACGCAAGGACAATTGGGTCACTTAAAGAAGAACAACCTGCCAGCGTTGCGTTATTTACGTGAATTCCGCGTACGGGATAATAACCTGGATGTGGAAGAGGGGCAGGAAATCAAGGTTGATATATTTGAAAAAGGCGAACGGGTCGATGTCATCGGCACCAGTAAGGGGCGTGGCTTCGCCGGTACAATCAAGCGTCATGGCTTCCATCGTGGACCAAAAACCCATGGTCAATCTGATCGTGAGCGTGCGCCTGGTTCGGTTGGGATGTGTGCTACCCCAGGACGTACCCTGAAAGGTCAGCGGATGGCAGGTCGTATGGGAAATGACCGCGTGACCATTAAAAACCTGGAAGTGGTTGTGGTAGACGCTGAACGTAACCTGCTGGCTGTAAAGGGGTCTATTCCCGGCGCAAACGGTGGTCTCGTGCTGGTTAAATCGGCGCGTGCCAAGTAGAGGAGTAACAAGCCATGCAAGTTTCTGTTTTGGACATAAACGGTAAAGAGGTCAGTCAGGTTGATCTCCCTGCCGATATTTTCGAGGTTGAGGTAAACACAGGGTTGATGCACCAAGCCTATGTTCGTCAAATGGCGAATGCTCGCTTGGGGACACATAAAACCAAGACACGCAGCGAAGTTCGTATGACGACAGCAAAATGGTATCGTCAAAAGGGAACTGGGCGCGCGCGTCATGGGGCAAAAAGTGCGCCAATCTTCGTTGGCGGTGGGATTGCACACGGTCCGCGCCCGCGCAAATATACCAAAAACATGCCGAAGAAGATGCGCCGCCAAGCGATCCGCTGCGCATTAAGCGCGCTGCTGCGGGATAATCAACTTGTTGTGGTGGATCAATTTAACGTGTCCTCTCATAAAACCAAGGACATGATGGACACCCTGGAAAAACTCGTTGGGGATCAATCCGCATTGGTGCTGCTGGCAGATCGTAACGATAATGTGGAACGCAGTATCCGCAATATTCCCAATGCGATGTATCTGCGTGCCAACTACCTCAATATCCGTGACCTGCTCAAACACGATAAGGTCATTATGCCGTTGGATGCGCTAGAAGTCATTAAGCGTATCTGGGGACGTGAGGAGTAAGCATCATGGCAGAGCTAACATTTTATGACATCCTTCGTCGTCCAGTGGTGACGGAAAAATCCAACATCATGAACGATGAACTTGGTCAGTATGTGTTTGAAGTCGCCCTGAATGCCAATAAAATTCAGATTAAGGCGGCGGTGGAGGAAATTTTTGGCGTGACAGTAGAGCGCGTCAACACGATGGTTATGCCACCTAAGCGCGGTCGCCGGGGGCGCAAGTGGTATATGCGAACCTCCAAATGGAAGAAGGCGATTGTGACCCTTAAACCGGGCGAAAAGATCGAATTGTTTGACGTATAGGGGTTTATCATGCCGGTAAAAGTCTATAAGCCCACCTCGGCTGGTCGCCGGGGGATGACAGGGCATACCTTTGAAGAAATTACCAAGTCCAAGCCGGAGCGTTCCTTAACGGAAGCACTCCGCAAGACAGGGGGTCGTAATAATAAAGGACGCATCACTGTGCGGCACCGTGGTGGTGGGCACAAGCGTCGCTATCGTATCATTGACTTTAATCGCAATAAATACGATTGCAAGGCGGAAGTTCTCGCCATTGAATACGACCCGAATCGTTCAGCGCGTATTGCGTTGTTACAGTATGAAGACGGTGAAAAGCGGTATATCATTGCACCCTTGGGGTTACAAGTTGGGGATGTCATCGGTAATGGTGAACAAGCCACCTTGCGCCCAGGTAACGCCTTGCCAATTAAGGATATTCCGGTTGGTACGCAAATCCACAACATTGAACTCTTGCCCGGAAAAGGTGGGCAGTTGGCACGTGCTGCCGGTACATCCGCACAGCTTTTGGCAAAAGAAGGGACATATGCCCAGGTTCGTTTGCCAAGTGGGGAAGTGCGTTTGGTGCATGAAAATTGCATGGCAACCATTGGACAGGTCGGGAATACCGATCATGGCAATGTAAAACTAGGAAAAGCTGGACGTGCCCGGTGGCTCGGTTGGCGACCATCAACACGTGGTACTGCGATGGACCCCAACAGCCATCCCCATGGTGGTGGTGAAGGTCGCACCGGGATCGGTATGCCAGGTCCTAAAACCCCTTGGGGTAAACCTGCATTGGGTAAACGGACACGGTCTAACCGCCGCACGGATCGCTTCATTATCCGCCGTCGTGGTAAGAGAAGACAATAGGGGAATAAGTTATGTCGCGTTCACTCAAAAAGGGACCATTTATAGACCCCAAGCTTCTTAAAAAAGTTGAGAAGCTGAATGCGGAAAACAAAAAAGTTGTGATCCGCACATGGAGCCGTGCTAGTACGATCTTCCCGCAGATGGTCGGGCACACAATTGCTGTTCACGATGGTCGCCGTCATGTTCCAATTTATATTACTGAGAACATGATTGGACATAAGTTGGGAGAATTTGCCCCAACCCGGACGTATCGTGGGCACCTGGTTGAAAAGAAGAAGAAGAAATAGGAAGCCGGAGAGCTAAACATGAAAGTTCATGCAAAAAACCGTTATGTCATGATCTCTCCGCGGAAGCTGCGCCTGGTTTGTGACCAGGTACGTGGAATGGCGGCACAGCAGGCACAGGTCGTGCTGGGCTTTATGCCCAATAAGGGTGCGCAGATCGTGAAGAAAACGTTGGAATCCGCGATGGCAAATGCGGAAAACAACTTTGACATTAATCCGGCGGGGTTGTATATCGCAGAAATTTATGCCGATGAAGGACCGCGCTTGCGCCGCTTTAAGGCGGGGGCACGTGGTCGTTATAAACCCCGTGTCAAGCGCACATCCCACCTGACCGTCGTTCTGGCAGAGCAAGAGGGAGAAGTAACCAATGGGTCGTAAAGTTCATCCCGTAGGGTTTCGTTTAAAGGTCAATCGTGATTGGGATGCGCGCTGGTACGCCGAAGGCAACGATTACGTTGACTTATTACAGGAAGACCGCAAGATTCGTCAATATGTTAAGCAAGAGGCTGGTCGTGCAGGCGTTTCCCGCGTGGAAATTGAGCGTGAAGCCAACCAGGTTTCTGTCAACATCCATACAGCACGCCCCGGTATCGTCATCGGACGTAAAGGGGATGCAGTCAAGAAAATTAAGACAGACCTGGAGAATATGACCGGTAAGAAATGCCGGGTAGAAGTAACGGAAATTGAAAAGCCAGATACAGATGCACAATTGGTGGCGGAAAATATCGCCCAGCAATTAGAGCGTCGTATTGGGCACAGTCGTGCGATTAAGCGTGCCATCGGGCAGGCGATGCGTCAGGGCGCACAAGGTATCCGCATTAATGTCAGCGGGCGTTTGGGCGGTTCTGATATGGCACGGCGTGAATGGCAAAGTGAAGGGCGTATTCCACGCAACACGTTACGCGCCAATATTGACTACGGCTTTGCTGAAGCACTGACCACCTACGGGCGGATTGGTGTGAAGGTCTGGGTCTATAAAGGCGAAATCTTGCAGAAGGAAGACGAAAGTAGTAAACGTGCCGGTGAACAAAAGGATTCCTACGTCAGCTAAGGCTGGGTAGGGTCTCGGTAATCGGTGACGAGGAGCGTAGGCTATGTTAATGCCAAAACGAGTGAAATATCGTAAGCAAATGCGCGGGCGGATGCGTGGTAAAGCATCTCGTGGTGCTGTGGTGCAGTTTGGTGATTATGGATTGCAGGCAACCGAACCGGTTTGGCTGACAAGCCGCCAAATCGAAGCCGCCCGTCGTGCGATGGTTCGTTATATTAAGCGGCGTGGTAAGATTTGGATCCGTGTTTTCCCGGATAAGCCGATTACACAAAAACCGGCTGAAACCCGTATGGGTAAAGGTAAAGGGTCGGTGGAATACTGGGTCGCGGTGATTAAGCCTGGGCGTGTGCTGTTTGAAATGGGTGGTGTAGAAGAAGAAATTGCCCGCGAAGCGTT
>RFHA01000499.1 GCA_003696565.1 Chloroflexota bacterium | reverse complement strand
TAGTGATATACGATAAAACCGTATTGTCCAACTTGATCAGGGCTGAGCGCGACAGCGGAGGTATCGTTAGAATCTGTGCCGCCGACGATCGCAATGCCAAGATCACGCAGACCACGCTCTTCAATTTGTTGGAACAACGGCAGTGTACCAGCACCAGCCCAAATAACCAGCACCGCATCCGGTTGAGCCGCAACAATTTCATCTAAGAATGGCGTGAAGTCTGTCAGGTCAAGTGCGCCATAAAGTGGCTCTTGCACAAATTCCACCCCATAGTTTGGCAGTAATGCCTGGAACGCCCCAGCAGAAGCCCGCCCAAACTCATAATCCGCTGCTAGAATCATCCACCGTGGACCAACCTGTTGCGCTAAGATACCTAATGCCGCCGCATCTTGGAAGCTATTCCGGCAAACGCGGAACGTGTTCAGATTAAAGTTATCCCCTGTGATCGACGGAGATGCCCCTGGCGCAGCAAACAGGATGACATCATAATCTGCTGCTACCTGTTGCAATGCGACTGTCACACCGGAACTTGGCGCACCTACTAAAATCTCAACACCTTCTACCTCAATCAGTTCACGAGCTTGAGAGGCTGCTGTATCTGGCACGCTACCGTTGTCCCGTACAAAAATTTCCACCGGACGACCAGCAATACGAACGTCTTCTAGCGCGTCCTCTAGGCTTTCATATTCGTTAATATCCAAACCAGACTGATATACCAGACCGAGCTTAAAGCCATATTCCAGCTCATAACCGTAAACAGTGAGCGCGCCGGATTGATCAACCATCAAACCAATGCGAAGCGGATTCGCTTCCGGGTCATCATCCTGTGCGAAGGCACTGCCAGCTATCGGCAAAGCCAACATCAGAATCAATAAAACTAAACTAATACGTTTCATTCTGTTTTTTCCTCCTAAATGCAAAGACTATATTTTGTTTGAAGCAAAGCGGAATTTATCCACTGGAACTTCCTTAATTAGCCCACCCCCAAACCCCCGCCTCATCACCTGCTGCACATCATCCCGGCATACTGTTTTGGGCTTTCCAATTGCTGACTGCTGATAATGCTTCGGGGGTACCGATGGCGGTTAACGTTTTGGCAGCGGTTGCTTGCACCCCAGGGTGTGGGTCATCGAGCAGTGGAATCAGATATGCCACAGACCGTGAATCTGCCATTTTTCGCAAGGATTGCGCTGCCCGCAGCCGGAACGGTGCAAACTCATGTTGTGTCATATCATGCAGTGCCTCTAATGCGCGGGCATCTCCCCATTTGCCTAATAGCATCAATATAAAATCAATCGTGCTTTTGCGACTGTCCGGGTCTCGTAATTGTGCGATCAACGGCTCAACAAGATGAGGTTGCTCACCTTCACGTGTCATCGCCCAAGCGGATACCCGCCGCCGAACGGCATTATCCGTATCATTAAACAACGGTATCAGGGCAACATCCCCGCGTGGATCATTAATATAACGCAGGGCAAGAATCGCAGCACACCGCACAGCACTCACTGGATCATCTAAAGCCGCGATCAATGCGTCCAGTGCTTCCGTTGCACGGCGATTTCCGAGTTCCAAGGCGGCTTGTTCTCGTTGGCTAGGGTCATCTGCCTTAAGTTGGGCAATCAGTTCCTCAGTTGTCATAAGCGTTGATGAATGTATGGAACTTCAGGTTAAACTGCTCTAAATTTTCGATATAGGGTGAATGACCACAATTCGCCATGATATATTCTTCGTAAATCCCCCCAGCAGCGGCGTATTTTTCTAATATGGCGCGGGTTTGGCTTACCATCGGCTGCGGTGGATAAACATCCTCGCCTGGGTAATTAGGCAATAGCCCAAGCTTGCCTAGTGTGCCAGGGTCTGCCATGGCTGAGTCAGATACCGTCAAATCATCTGTCCCACGCACCCACAATACCGGGGGTTTGGGGTCAATTCGTAATAGCTCCGTCACATCACCTGCATATTTGGGTGAAAGCGCGTTATTAACTCCCCATACTCCTGGTGCAACGTAGGGCCAGTTCGGGGACTGAGTCATATCCCCAGGGTAATCTTGTTCACCAAGATGGATGGAGAGCATGGCTTCTACTAGTTCATCCTCTTGCTCAGGGATAAACCCTTGTTTGACGATTAAGTTCCTTAGCGCATTGCGTGGTGAAAATTGATCGTCAGTGGTTGTATCGTGCATTTGGATGCGTTCAATCAAGCGTGGATTGATTAAACCACCGCCTGACCCCGCAAAATCCTCATAAACCGGTTGACCATCCAACCCTTTACAACCACCAAAGCCATATGGTGACCCAGGGGCGACTTGTGTCGCACTGATAATCCGTTGCGGATATTTGCGCATCAGCCACCATAAAACCGAGCCGCCCATGCTATGCCCAACGATATGGGCTTTTTCAATGTTGAAATAATCAAGCAAGGCGATGGCATCATCCGCTAAATCAGACAGCCCTTTAGTGGCATCAACTTTTTTTTCTGGGTCTGCTGCACCGTAACCCCGTTGATCGTAGCCAATCCCACGATACCCTTCTGGTAAGGTTTTAAGCAGCTCTGCCCCCCAAGTGGCGTTAGATAAATTGCCATGAATAAATAGCACGGGAATACCATCATCACCCCTCAATAGAACACGGGTTGTGATGCGTTTAGTTGTAATTGTTTGCGTTTGTAATGTCATTTTAGGAAAATATCCTTAACTTTAATATGTCTATAGCATGTGCTGACAATAAGCAGTGTAACGAATTTTATTACTCGGTGCGATACACTGATTTGTAAAAAGTGCCTAAGAATACTGTGCAATTAGGCGTTTTTTATCGATCTTACCCGGTCCTGTCTTGGGAAGTTCATCCACAAACACAACTGATTTGGGGACTTTATATTTCGCTAGGCGTTGCTGCATAAAATCTAACAACTCCGTGGCGTGTAGGGTGCAGCCAGGTTTTATGACGACAACTGCCAAACCGACTTCTCCCCATTTTTCATCTGGTACGCCGATAAGAGCAGCCTCACTAACAGCCGGATGAGCATGCATCACACTTTCTACTTCTGCCGGGTAGATGTTTTCACCCCCGCTGATAATCATATCTTTTAAGCGTCCGACGATCGTATAATAACCTTCTTCGTCACGGATAGCTAAATCACCAGTGTGGAGCCAGCCATTGATAATGGTCTTTTGTGTGGCTTCAGAATTGTTCCAATAACCAGGGGTAACATGCGGACCACGAATTAATAACTCGCCGGCTTGGTTTGGGGGGCATTCTACACCGTTTTCATCAACGATCTTGACTTGCACATGAAATAATGGTTTTCCCACCGCCCCCGGTTTACGGCGCACATCTTCCGGCGGTAGTGCAAAGTTATTTGGTCCTGCCTCGGTTAAGCCATAACCGGTTTTGAAGTCCACCCCTTTTTCCCAAAATCGCTCAAAAATAGGCATGGGGCAGGGCGCGCCGCCACTGATGACAATTTTCAGTTTAGAAAAATCGGCTTTCTCCCAATCAGGATGCTGCTGCATCATCGTGAACATAGTTGGCACGCCAAAGAACACTGTCGCCCCACCGTTAGCAATGAGATCAAAAACTTGTGCCACATCAAACGACTTACACACGATATTCCGCCCACCCACATGAATCAGCGGCAGCGTAAAGACGTTTAAGCCACCTGTATGGAACAATGGCGCGTTTAAAATCGCCACATCGTTTTGATCCAATCCCCAGCTCATCACCGTGTTGATGCTGTTCCAGGTCATATTAGCATGGGTGAGGATGGCACCTTTTGGTAATCCGGTTGTCCCGCCGGTATAACAAATGACCCAAGGGGCATCCATTTCTAACTCTGGTGAGGTTTGCAACACGGTGGGTTGATCTGCCCGTAATGAAAAAGCGTGATCTGTTTCGATAATTGGCTCATCAAAGGCAATAAAATGCCGCACAGATGGAATATGCGGGCGGAGCTGTTCGATCTGCTCGTTGAAATCCGCTGAATAAAATAACACCAACGGCGCAGCATCACGGATAAGAAACTGAAGCTCATGCACGGTGAGCCGCCAGTTAAGGTTTTGCAACACTGCGCCGATCTTGCCGCACGCCATCCAAACATCCATATAGTCAACGCTGTTAGTGGCATACACCGCCACACGATCCCCTGCACGGATTCCTAGCGATATCAGCAAGTTAGCAGTTTGATTTGCTTGCGCATTCCATTGCTGATAAGTGATTTGCCTGTTAGTGATAGTGCAAGTGAGCGCGATTCGATCCGGCGTTAAATCTGCGCGTTTTTGTAGATAGTCAGTTATCATAAGCAGTCCTTTAAGAAAAAATCCAATTCAGCTATTAATTTCGGTAACTTTTTTGATAGATCAACCCAGTAAAACTCAAGTATGATATGTGCTTGCTCGCCTTCGCTGGGTGTTGTTTCCGTATGTCGCCAACGTGGTGGCGTGCCGCCATCATAGATTAAATGGAAGAAATAACGATGATGCCATTCGTGCTTATCATAGTCACGCATATCACGCACTTGCTCACCAAGCAGACTCACAAGTTGAAAACTTTTTAAACCTGTTTCTTCTTCCGCTTCTCGAATTGCAGCATGGGCGGGGTCTTCATTGGGTTCAATCGTACCGCCAGGAACTTGGATACCCGCTTCCGGTGAAAAAGGATGTTCCATCACAAGCAATTGTTTTCCCCGTGTGATGTAACTGTAGACTTTTCGTTTTGTTTTCATGATGTGCTTTCTGTGGGGGATTTTCCCCAGCGAATAACGACCGCGCTCCAGGTATAACCAACCCCCGCGCCTGTTAAGACCACAAGATCGCCATCTTTAATTTTGCCTTGCTGTAAACCTAGTTCTAGCGTTAAGGCTTGGTCAACACTTTGGATATGTCCATAATCTTCCAGATAAACCGATTGTTCTTCCGTTAAACCACATGCATCTAATAGGGCGGTATAAAAAGAACGCTTCATATGCACCACGCCCATAAAGTCAATGTCATCCATCCTCGCGCCAGATTTGGAAACAGCTTCTTTAATGACCTGTAAAAACCGATCCATTGACACCGCACCCAGACGTTGAGACATATAATCAGGGTCAGTTACATCGAGCCGCCCTTTAATATCACCGATGATTGGGTTTTCACCGGCTGGCACGGCATCGTCTGTTAAAACCACTGTTTCAGAAAGCGACCCATCAGTAAAGGCAGACGCACCGAGGATGACGTTCCGCCCGGCATCACGCTGCAGCACCAGTGCAGAGCCACCCGCACCAAAATTAAACATAAACCGCGTGCGCTCATTGCTCAGGTTTACAATATCGTTTTCTCGGCTGGCGGCAGCAAGCACCACATACTTGATAGAAGGATCGCTTTGCATAATGCCTTTGGCTACATTGAGCGCGATCGGCGCACCAGCACACAAGGCGTAAATCTCAAACGCATAGGCGTTGATAGCCCCAATGTTGTGTTGAATTTTCCCAGCTGCGTTCCAAACAACATGATCTTTGTATTCACTCCCATGTGAGATGACCACGTTAATCTCTGCCGGGTCAATGCCTGCGTTTGTGATCGCACGCTTAGCCGCTTGTGATGCCATATAACTGACGGTATCTTTTTCTCCAGCAATATGCCTTTGACGGATTCCCATTTTTTCGTGCAAGATATGTTCTGGTATACCGGTTGCATCCACTAAATCTGCCGCGGTTTGAATAGCTTTGGGGAAGTATGTTCCAATGCCAATAATACCTATACTCATGCAATTTATCCTGTGTGTTGCCGTTTTTTTCAATTGTAACGTGTTTGCCTGATCTGGCTATATCCTAGCAACCATATAAGAAATTTGCTAGAAATTGTTGACTATAGCCGGTTTTGATGTATATTTCAGGGTGTGTAATTAGCACTCCTGGTTTATGAGTGCTAAAAAATGGAAAATAATATCCCTGGAGGATTGTGTATGGCAAAGCAATTAGTGTTTCAAGAAGATGCACGTAAGCGGCTAAAACGCGGTATTGATATCTTAGCTGAGGCGGTGGCAACCACTCTCGGTCCAAAGGGGCGTAATGTGGCAATTGCTAAGGCTTTTGGTGCCCCCACGATCACTCATGACGGGGTGACCGTCGCCAAGGAAATTGAATTAAAAGACCCATATGAGAACATGGGCGCACAGCTATTAAAAGAAGCCGCCACCAAAACCAACGATATCGCAGGGGATGGAACCACAACGGCAACCGTCTTAGCACAAGCCATTGTCACAGAAGGGCTTAAAAATGTGGCAGCTGGTGCCAACCCCATGCTGCTGAAGAGCGGTATTCTGGCGGCGGCTCAACGTGTGGCGGATCATATTTTGGAGCAGGCGATACCCGTTGAAACCCGTGAACAAGTTGCACAGGTGGCAAGTGTTTCTGCACAAGATGACTATATCGGCAATCTCATTGCGGATGTCATGGATAAAGTCGGTAAAGACGGCGTAATCACCGTAGATGAGAGCCGTGGCATTGATTTTGAAACAGAATATGTGGAAGGGATGCAATTTGATCGTGGGTATATCAGCCCCTATTTCATCACCGATTCAACCGCAATGGAAGCGGTGATTGAAGACCCCTATATTTTGATCTATGACAAAAAACTCAGCAGTGCCCAAGATATTGTCCCTGTTTTAGAGAAATTGGTCCAAACTGGCAAGCGTGAAATTGTTATCATCGCAGAAAATGTAGACGGTGAGGCATTGGCGACCTTGGTGCTGAACAAACTGCGCGGCATGCTGAACGTTCTGGCGGTTAAAGCCCCGGGGTTTGGTGACCGGCGCAAGGCAATGCTCCAAGATATTGCGATTTTGACCGGTGGTACAGTTATTAGTGAAGAAACCGGACGCACCCTAGAAAGCGTCACCTTGCAAGACCTCGGGCGTGCCCGCAAAGTCGTCAGCGATAAAGACAATACCTTGATTGTCGATGGTGCAGGGGATGCCGCTGCAATCAAAGCCCGTATCGAAGAAATCCGCCGCGAAATGGAGATAACCACCAGTGATTATGACCGTGAAAAACTCCAAGAACGCCTCGCCAAGCTAGCCGGTGGGGTAGCTGTCATCCGTGTAGGCGGCGCGACCGAACCCGAACAACAAGAAACCAAGCACCGTGTTGAAGATGCCCTAAGCGCAACCCGTGCCGCCGTCGAAGAGGGCATTGTCCCCGGTGGTGGTGTGGCATTAGTCAACGCCATCAGCGCGTTAGATGGCTTTAAAATGCTCTATGAGGATGAAAACACCGGTGTGGCAATTATGCGGCATGCCTTAACCGTGCCGATGAAGAAAATCGCCGCTAACGCCGGTGAAGATGGCGCGGTCATTATCGAAAATGTACGCCGCTTGCAATCCAGCCGTAAGAACCACCGTGTTGGCTATAATGTGATGACCGGTGAATATGTTGATATGATTGATGCGGGTATCCCTGACCCCGCAAAAGTGACACGTGGCGCGGTGGAAAATGCCGCATCGATCGCTGCTATGATCTTGACAACAGAAGCCCTGGTGGCGGATAAGCCTAGCAAGAACGGCGCAATGCCAAATATGAACGGCATGGGCGATATGGATTTCTAATTCGGTTATTAACGGCTATGATCGTAAAAGGGTACGGACTTCCGTACCTTTTTTGTTCCAATACCTACATAGAATTTACCCCCGTGTTATCGATTCTGCCACAGCAACAAAAATTGGATGAAACACGATGAATATGTTAAAACATAAATGGTAATGTTGTTATACAATAGGGTCTTAAAATAATGAGCCTTCATCCTGATGCAATTAATGCGTTAATTCACGGCGATCATGGCGCACCGTTTGATCTACTCGGCATTCATCCCGTTGATGATGAGCGCGTGGTGGTACGGGCTTTCCGACCAACTGCCAAACACTTATATCTGGTCGTAGGCAATGAGCAGCATGAAATGACCCGACTCCGTGATGAAGGTTTGTTTGAAATTCAATTTCAAGGTACACTAGGCTTATCATATCGTTTGCGAGCGACAACATTTGATGGTCGTGAAGAAGTCTTCCACGATCCCTATGCTTTTCCTCCCTGGTGGACAGATCATGATTTATATTTATGGAATCAAGGCACATATCTTTATAGCTATGAACGCTTTGGGGCACATCCTCGCACGGTGAACGGCGTGAAAGGGGTGAACTTCAGTGTTTGGGCACCGAACGCAAAAAAGGTGGCTGTGGTTGGCAATTTTAATAACTGGGATGATCGCGTGCATCCCATGCGGCGGCATGGCGAAAGCGGCGTATGGGAGTTATTCATCCCCGGTGTAGAAGTGGGGGAGTCGTATAAGTTTGAAATTCGCTCACAGTTTAATATGTATCGAGAACAAAAAGCTGACCCCTATGCTTTCTATGCTGAACTACGCCCGCACACTGCCTCGCGGGTGTTTGATTTAAGCCAATATACCTGGGGAGATGCTGCTTGGATGGATGCCAGGCGGGCAACAGACCCCTTGAAGCAGCCCATGGCAATTTACGAGGTGCATTTGGGATCATGGAAGCGTAAAGATGGCAACCAATGGCTGACCTATCGTGATTTAGCCGATGAGCTGCTTCCATATGTAAAACGCATGAACTTCACCCACATTGAATTAATGCCAGTGATGGAACATCCATTTGATGGTTCATGGGGCTATCAGGTAACGGGATATTATGCCCCAACAAGCCGCTTTGGTACGCCAGACGATTTTATGTATTTTGTGGATCAATGTCATCAAGCCGGAATCGGCGTGATATTGGATTGGGTTCCGGCGCATTTCCCAAAAGATGG
>RFHA01000498.1 GCA_003696565.1 Chloroflexota bacterium | reverse complement strand
TTAATTCTGTCAGTCATTCTACGATTTTAGCAGAAAGGAGAAGCGGCTTCCTCCACCCGCTAAAGCAGGTGGTTTCCGCCGCATAATTTCGATGAAAAATAGGGGTACAACAAAATACCCCTATTTGATTCCTAGCGTATTCTCACTAAACCACTGCTTCAGCCAATCCTCAACAGATTGTACGGGTGTGCTGGGTGTGGCAGGGCGGACTGCTTCTAGAATTCGCGCTTGCCAGTCTGCTTCAGTCAGCGTGGGGAGTGTTTGCAATGTCAGGATCGTTTCAAGTACATCAGCTGCCGCTTCTGGTTGATGTGTTGCCCCTGGTAGATGTGACATAATGCTGCTTGGTGAATGATGAACATCTGGGTAATCAACACTGGTGGATAACGTTGGCAACGGGGTAACCCATGCAAATGGCTCATAGGTACGCAGCGCGTCTGTGCGGGGATGTGTCAGTGTTATTAGATTGTTCAGACGCTCTAATGGTGGTGAAATTGTTGGCAACCATGGATCACTAAATAATGCGCTGGCAGTTGGAATGATGGGCATATTCCAACCCTGCGGGGTATTATCTGGCATCATCCGTAGTGCCCCGCTGTGGTCTGTCATAGCAGAGGGCAAGTTGTAGTTCATCATCAACCATGCCGGGAAATCCAACAGATCAGCAAGCTGTGTATATTGACTACGGAGCGATAAAGCGTGATCGAGCTGGAAACCACCATCATAACGGATGGCTGGTGGGGTGGGGTAAATATCCAATGTTTTTAGCGCATCCCGCAGGCGGAATAATCCCTCAACATAAGCTGGCAAGCGCGTGCGAACAGGTGGGGTGATGGTACGGGATGGATAAGCATAAATCGCGCCGTATACATCTGGTCCGTGTGGATCGCGCTGGAGGTACAGCCCAATCTCTGGCAGATAGGCGCGTCCATCATCGAAATATAGATAACCATCCCAAATCATGCCGAGTGATTCAAGTGGGGCAAGCGCGTTCATGTCTGCTGGCATGGTATTCATCACACATGGATCATCAGTTGACTTAGGAGTCAGTGATAGATACCGTCCGAGTGGGTCAAACACCCATAACCCATTATCCAGATTGGTTGTCAGTAGTTGATCTTGTCCGTCATTGATTAGCCATAGGATCGAGTCTTCGGATTGTTGATAGAATGCCGGCAACCCATCTATTGGGATGCCGTAAGCCCGTGACTCGTTGTCGTTTGTAACACGGATTAGGCGATCATTGGCATAGCTTAGCACATCGTCCCCAGCACGGATGAGGCGATTGTGTTGATCATAGCTATATTGTCGAATGGTACGCCCGGTACTATCTGTAATACTGATCAATCGATTTTGTTCGTCATAGCCATAGACCCAGCAAACAGTGTCATCGGCGCGGATGGTTGTTAGGTTGCCATGGTTGTCATAATCGTAGGTGTAAATAAGCGGGTTCCCAAATGGCTGTGCCAGCGAGAATGAAAGCCCTAGCATGATGATTGCGCCCGCTGCTAATGCCATAATCCACCGCCGCCGACGGGGTAGCAACCATGTGATGCCAAACATCAACCAAATCCCTGGCAGACCAGTTGTATCTGAGCGATTGTTTAACACACGCCGTTCGATCAACTGACGTTGATCGTTGTAGGTATATGTGATGGTGATTTGTGTGCCATTTGCATATTGTCGTGTTTCGTTGATGCGTTGCCCAAGATTGTTATATGTAAAGGTCAATAGATAAAGCAGAGTGCCGCTTGTGCGGTCTGTGACACGCATTGTTACCGGACGATTATCGTTGTCGTAACCGGTGACGATGATGTAACTGCCAGCATTGGCTTCAAAATAGGCTGTGTTGCCGATGATGCTTTGCCGTTGAATAGTGCCGCTTGCATCAAACACAAAATCATTGAGCAAATTGCTATTAAAGTAGGTGATGTTTTTGGTTTGTCCACGCCGGTTAACTTGTATCTGAATCAGCTCACCGTCTGCTCGTTCTATCTCAATAACTAACACACGTCCCTCAGGCGTGGTGAGATAGTCAATTGCCATCACCCCTTCAATTTCAGTTAACAACCCACGCTCATCATAGATAAAGCCTTGTAGTGTGGCAGTTTCCGCAGGGGTATCAGGCGGGGTGGGGGAGTCAAAAGCGGAATCGTAATTATAGGTAGAGACGACTGTACCATTGGATTCACATTCGGCATATGTCGTGCTGATCTCTGCACGGCTTAGGCAAACCGCATTTACACGATCTAGCGCATCATAACGCAGTAGCAACCGAATCCCAGTCGGTGCGGTGATGCTTTGCAGGCGGTTCAATTCATCATAGATATAATCAAAGGTCTTACCATCCAAATCCTGATAAACGACTAAGTTCCCAGCATCATCATATCCATAAGTAT
This sequence comes from Chloroflexota bacterium, assembly GCA_003696565.1. GTDB lineage: Bacteria > Chloroflexota > Anaerolineae > Aggregatilineales > Phototrophicaceae > DAOTWY01. The sequence goes on along the minus strand of RFHA01000498.1, from coordinate 9,115 downwards.
GGATATTTTGTTCAGGATCGATATAACGTAGCGGTCGCCCAAGTGGGTCATAAACAATGCGATGTGTTGTCCGCCAAATTTGTTCAGGTGCTTCTCGCTGACAAGTAGATAAGTTAAATGGATCATCCATTAGTTGATTGGTGTCCATGCAGGCTTGGTGGTTGATCTCGCTTAATAAACCGTCTGGGGTGAAGGTATAAACGGTCATGCGTCCGCGTTCGTTAAGTGTTATGCTGGGCGGGCGTGCTGCCTCATCGCCGTCGGAATAAGTTAGGATGGCATCTGTCCCTACAATTTGTAAATCAGCCCCGCGCACAGATTGATAAATATAATCATCAACTTGGCGATACAACGGGTCAAAGTGAATGGGGGGATTATCGCCAATTGTAACACTTGCCTCATCATAGCGGATAACATCTTGCCCAATTTGACTTAACCGCCCCAAAAGATCATATTGCAAGGTCAAATTGCCAATTTGCCTGACACGGGAATCAATATCCCAGACTTGGGACCACGCGCCATCAGTAATCAAAAAGCCTTCCTCAATCTGAGTGAGGTTGATCTCTCGTGCGCCGTTGGCTTGCCACCATCCAATCACATTGCCATCAGCGTTGTAATGAATTTCATGAACACGATTTTGCGCGTCATCAATTCGCCATAATGACCCAAGCCCATCATATGAATAGCGGGTTACATTACCACGTGGATCACGTACTTCTAGGCGATTGTTGGTCTCTTGCCAATTGAATGTATAAGTACTGCCCGTTGGTTCAATCACGCTAGTAAGTCGCCCGATGTCATCATAGAGAAAGGTCGTCGTATTCCCCAAAGGAGAAATCACACTGGTTAACCGTCCAGCGGCATCATAACCGTAGATTGTGGCGTTGGCGTTGCGGATGTTTTGGCGCACTGTGAGCCTGCCAAGCGCGTCATAGTCATACCGTTCACCACGCCCTAGGTCGTCTTGTACGAGAGTTAATAAATTTGCGGCATTATATTCATAACGGAAACTGGCATCTGGCACAGGGGATTCAACCCGTGTTAGCCTGCCAAGCATGTCGTAGGTGTAGGTTGTTGTAAATCCATTTTCATCTACCCAGGCGACTAGCTCCCCAATCCCGTTATAAGTGAGTGTCCAACTTTCCCCGCTAGAAAAAAGCACATCGACTTGCCAGGCATCTTGCAGTGGGGTATAGATGTAGTCTCTGCTGCCATCTGTGGTACTGACCTGTGTCACCCGCCCGGCATCATCCCATGTAATAGCGGGATAGTAGCCGATAAACTCATCACAGGTGATGGGACGGTCGCTGTAATAAGCGCGCTCTGTGCCATCTTCTTGGGGACAATATGCAACCCGTCCATTGTTCAATGGACGACCCTGTGCATCATAGTTGCTTGTCAGGCGGTAATCCGGTGAATCCGCCCCGCTAGCAAGTTGCGGCATGGTCTGATTGATGCTGACGCTTGTTGCTCGTCCGTTTGAATAATTACTCCATTCCATGCTGGCAATACCGGCACGTGGTGCTTCTAAATATTGTGGGCGGCTTGTCTCAAAATAGGGTGTCAATTCCCAAACAACATCTCCACGCTGCACACCAATCAACTGCCATTCTAAGTTAAAGCGATAGGTAGTTTGCTGCACTGTCTGGTTATTAATGACCAGTCGCTCAGTAATTTGCAACCCATTTATTGCCACGGGGACATAATCGTAACGGGTGATATACCCTAGGTTATTGATAACTTGGCGCAGGCGATCTTGTGCGTCATAAGTGTATTGCTCTGTCCGTCCATAAGGGTCTGTGATGCTGATCGTGTATCCACGAATTTGAGTTGGGGCGGGGTCATCTGGCAATATCGGCAGTTGTAAAGTCTGGGTATATGTGTAACGTGTGATATATTCCACATCATCCAGCAATTTAATCTCTGCGGTGAGTCGATGCAAGCTATCATATTCATAGCGTGTATGACGATACGCTGTGCCATCACTTGCGCTGATCACACGCTCAATGAGATTGCCAGATGCGTCAAAACGGCTGGTTGTGATTGTTCCGGTAACGTCGGTCACGCTGATCTCATTAGGCGCGTATGTCACAATATATTCGCCGGTTAGTGGGTCATTAATGCCTGTTAAACGTCCAAAACGATCGTATGTGAATGTCACATCACCAACTTGTGAGACCAACCCAAGATCATTGTAGGCGTAAGTTGTATCATTGATACGAATAACTTGGTTATCATTATTCCAGGTGTAGGTGTGTTCTGCGCCGTTTCGGTCAATGAATGTTGCAATGCGTCCGTTTTGATCATAAGTGAACTGCTCGGTTGAATCATCGCCAAAGGTGAGTGTCTCCGGTTGATTATTGGTGTTGTAGCCAACACTGAACTCTGGATATCCTCCGCGAATCCGTGAGATATAACCCGCACCCTGATAGCTGAACACAACGCTGTTCCGCCCAATATTTTCTCTTAAACTACGTGCCCGAACACGATCTAACAACCCGTTTGACCAGTCATAAGTAACTGGTACGGATTCAAAATCGGATACGCCATTCAATGGACTGGTTTGGTTGATAAGGGTGAAAGCGTTTTCTGTCGATTTTACGTCGCTGGCGATATAGGTATAGGTATAAGTGCGGGTATTGCTCCACACATCTGTGACGGATACTCGGCGTTCTGCCTGCTGATCAACCGGTGGCGCGATGCTTCGCCAAGTAAATTCCCCATCAACTTGCACTGTGATGGTGCCATCTTCATCATAAACATAGGTCATGTTCTGGCTGATTGGGGCACGTGGATCATCGTGGCTTAATAAACGGTGGTCGGTATCATAGACATAGAGCGCGCGCTCACCATCTGGGTAGATCACTTCAATTAAATTCCCATTGGTGTCATAATCATATTGTACTTCAAAACAAGTATTTGGATCACACGTTTCGGCTGTTGTATCCCGCAGAACAGCACGAGCGATACGATGTTCTGCATTAAAATACAGCTCAAGTTGTCTGGAATCGGCTGCATCGGTGATGATAACCGGCTCAGTTGACTCTCCTGCGCCATTTAATTTGATACTTGGATAGTTCACAACAACCCGGCGTGATCCATACCCATAACTTTGAATACGTCCAGCACGGTCAAAGATATAAGTTAACCCATCTGGAAGCGTTAATGTCCAATTGTCTCGCACAGATTGGCGTGAAAGAACCCAACCGGGCATGGTAGGGGAGGTCATCTCTCCGGCGGTAAAGCGATCTTGCTGGGAAATAAATTGATGGCGTGATCCGCTTGCCGTGATGTAAGTGACAATGCCATATGGTGCATAGGTTACATCAAGGCTAACAGGATATGACTGGATAACTTCTGGTGTAATCGGGCGTGAATTCGTTACAGGGTTATAGGCAACGTTGTAATCTAATAAATATGGCATTGTCCAGCCAAATCCGAATGGGCTATCTACAGCAGCCCATCGACTATTGTAACTGCGCGTTAAAAGTAAATCTAATTCGCCGCCATAGGCAATTAAATCTGTAATGCCATACCATAGATTGCCGTTTGCTGGGTTAATGTCACCGTTGGCTGGGCAGTTACCAACAGTTTGTATGGTGTTGATTGGATAACATTCCCCACCGGTGTTGTTTTGCCCGCGTGGGAAGTAACCCTCATCCCCAGGGAGAAGGCGGGCATCATAGACCGGTTGTGTTGCTGGGGTGATGATCTCAACATAGCTTTCAGTGGCAGGCAAAAGAAGGCGTTCTTCACCTGTTGCATATACCATGTGAATCACGTCTTGTAATGCCTCAAATTGTGTTAAGGACTCGGCAGAGCGCGTGGTGGTGGTGCGGAACTCGTCACTAAATTCAAGCGTGATAGCGTCTTCTAGCCATGCAACATGCTTTAGGTTGAGCCAATCTAATGAAAGTGTTGCATTACGATCAGCCAATAAGATTGCCAAAGATGACTCAAATGTCACATCACTTGAGTTCAGCACGAGTTGGCGATCATCATCAAAATTGAGTGTGAATGTTTCGTCATTCAGTGTGATGATGGAGTCAATTTCTGCCCAATCCAGGTTCAGACGTTGATTATTTAAGGCGATCGTAAATGACTCTAACGCGCCTTGAAATTGGATCACCCGCGGTGAATCGTTGAATGTGCCAACAAAAATCCGCCCGTCGTTTAAGCGAAAACCGGCGCAATCCTGCATAATCCATACGCCGCTGATGCTATTCCAATCTAACCGCCAGCGCGTGCCGTTTGAGTCTGTGATGTTGATGAGGTCACCATCTAGTGGCGGTGTGAAGTTATATCCATAATCTTGTAAATAAAAAGTCCTTCCGGAACCTGTTGCTACCAAATCCCCCCCAATTAACATGAGGCGATTTGCCCAGTTATTAACTAAGAGGTTAGCATTTGCTCCCAAAAAGACTTGTGACCGTTCACCATTATGTGAGCCGATGCTGATCGCTGAACCAGGATGTGTATAAACTAGGGTTTGGTTAATTGTAATGACGGAGACACCGCCTTGTAATTCTGGCGGGTTATCTTGAGGGCGTGATGTGGTTTCATCTCGTAACGCGCTTAATACCACATTCCCACCACTGATAAAGCTAGCTGTAAAGCTATAATCAATCGGTTGTGGATCAATCAAATTTTGCCGCCGAACGACTAAACTGAAAAAACCATCACGATTGACAAGATAAGTAAATGGCTCTGTTGTGCTGAGCGGGCGATATCCGCTTATACCATTTACATCTGCTGGTTGTTCCATCCCGGCGAATAACGCCATTTCCAACCCCTGACCAGAAGTAAATGAGATGGTGATTGGCGTTTCAATTGGTGCCCCCGCTGTGCTGCGCTCCCGCATGAAATTGAATGTCCATACATCGGCATATCCTGCAAGGGTGACGCTTTGTTGGATATTAGGGGGGATAACCCCGCCGCCAATACCAAGATCGTAGGGGATTTGCTCATTTGCGATGAGGTTTTGAAGGGCATTACATGATCCAATGGAATGCTCTTCGTTTTGTGCGTAGGTAAAAGCTGAGAAGAAACAGGTGATAAGTAAAATAATTGTGTAGCGTTTCATTGGTTATCCAATAATGACCTAATTAAGTTTCGCATATCAATTAAATAACTGCCTGTTTGAATAAAGACATTTGTCTGATCAGCTGCGTCGCGGCAGAATTCATCATAAATGTTTCTGGCAGGTGACCCTGGTAAAACCAATTCTTGTGCCATCATATAGTCTACTTGATTATTTGAAATTTGCTCGTTTAAGAATTCATAAGCTTCAACAAAAACCTGGCAATTGAATCTTGCAGGGCTGCCGGTATCGTTTTGTAACGTTTCCAGAACCATTTGTAGCGAGTTAAACCGTGCCGTTGGTTGTGCTGTTTCGGTCGGTGGTGGGGTGAGTGTAATGGTGTTGGTTGGCTGTGATGTCGCTGTTGATTGAGGTGTGGGGCTGGGTTGATCTGCGATAACGGATTGTGATGTTTCGGTGGGTGAGGGAATAGGAATATCAGTTGATGTTGGTGTGTCGGTCGGCTGTGGGGATGGTGTTGATGTAGTGATGATATCAACTGCTTCATTGGTTGGTGTTTCTATGATGTCGGTTGGGGTGGTAGATGCCGACATACCTAAGCTAAGACCTCCTTGTCCGTCACCATCGCCACTAAAAACGGCTATTAGAAAGACGGCACCAATAATGACGAGAATCACAGCGACGATACTCAAAATCACCGTTTTTGAATTCGATTTCGATTCGGTAAACGAGCGGGTTAACGTGGGAGGTTTAGGGATACCGGGTGGCGTGGATTGATGTGATGGTAGTTTTTGGATGGCAGGTGGTGCTTCATTATCACGCTTTTTCTTTAGGTGAACAATTAACTGCTCATGCCCTTGTACTGCTTCAGCAAATGCCTTTGCAAATTCCCCAGCGGTTTGATACCGATTTTGAGGATTTTTTTCCAACACACGTAATAACACAGGTTCCAGCCGGGGCGGAAGTTCAGGGTTAATCATACGGGGCTTAGGTGGCGCAGCGTGGAGATGCTGGTTGATAATGACGATTGCGTCTGTTCCCCCAAAAGGCAATTTACCTGTGCAAAGTAGATAGGCGATGACCCCAAGCGAATAAATATCAGTAGAAGGGGATAGCACCTCTATACCGCTGGCTTGCTCTGGTGACATATAATGCGGTGTGCCAGGCATATGCCCGGTGTTAGTGAGCATTGTCCCTTCTAAAACCCGGGCGATGCCAAAGTCTGTAAGTGCAGCATGACCATCTCGTTTAATTAAGATATTGCCAGGCTTGATATCTCGATGAATAACACCCAGGCTATGGGCGTAATCTAACGCGCCACCGATTTGCAATAACATCTCAGCCGTGCGCCCTAAATTAAACTGCGCGGTTTGCTTTAGACGCTCAGAAAGACTGCCCCCTGGCATATAATCCATTACGATATATGGGCGACCAAGATATATACCATGATCACGGAACGGTACAATATAAGGGTGTTGCAGGGTCTCCATAATTTCGGCTTCGCGCTGGAAGCGTTTCACCACTTCTTCATGCTCAGCCCAACTAGTTTGTAGTAATTTAAGCGCAACAAGGCGATTGTCCCGTCGATCAATCGCCTTGTATACAACTGCTACCCCCCCCGCTTTGATACGCTCGCTAATATAGTAATAATCTATGACATGCCCAAGAATTGAATCTTCCATGCTGCCTTTTCCAGCGTCCTATACTCAGGCAAGTTTAGCATAAAACCTGAATCAGGACGAATGTACTAAAGTCTCAACTTCTGCCATGATCGCTTTTAGATCATTGATTTCATCCTGAATAAAATAACGTGCCAGACTAGCTTGCGTTAGGCTATACAAAATAAACGGTAGGCGTAAGATGTTTCGGATACGAGCCGGGAAGAGATGGGCTGCAACCAATGCCAACAGACCAATATATGTTTGGCTGATCCGCCGGGCTTGTCTGCGGTGGGCATCTGTTAACCCGTTTTGTAGCGTGTTTAAGATTGCCTTTAACACAGCTTGTCTATCTGCTTGATCTACGGTCATGTTGCTATCTATTTGGCTCAATTGGCAGCGCATAACCAGCCCATAATGATCAGAATAAGGGATTGATGTGCCAGGTATTTGCTGGAATGCCATCTCAATTGATTCAGCCTTGATGCCACGAGTCATGATATAGTCAATACGTTCAGATTTTGATTGAATATAAGGATTATCTGTTGAGAGGGTGTAACCTGGCGTATCAGGATGCAAGCCAGCAAAAACGTCTTTCATGCCGGTGAGGCTGGTGATGATACGATACCCTAATTGATCTGGACGTACATTAAAATCACCGACGATAACCGCCGGGAATTGCTGGCGGTGATTAATAAACCGTGCTGCTTCAAACATCTGCGCAGCACGATGCGCGGGATATTCATCCAAGGCATCATCTTGATATTGGGCAATCAAATGTGTGATATAAAAATCCAGCATCCCTTGAGGTGTATGGATACGCGCTAAACCGATGCCTTTTCCTGCGATATAATCTCCGCGGTGTATCGTTTCCGCAGTGCCTCTTAGCCGAAAACGGTAAAAATCCAACATAGTAATGGGATAGCGCGAAAAAACCACCAAACCGCTGCCAACGGCTCCTGATGTAAAGTGATGCCCGTATTTCAACCCACCTAACTCGGCACCCCGTTTGATCCGCACCCAGTCTTTTACATCCCAAATCTCTTGTAACCCAACGATGTCATACTTGCCACTGGCGATCTCTAATGCAAGGGCTTGCATACGACGCTGGCGATCTTTAACAAACGGAATACCCCAGGCATTTAAGGTTGCGATGGTTATCATACCTAAACCTTTGTATTGATTGCATGAAAAATTTTAGCAAATCTCACATTTTTGCTCAAATATTGTGTATGATGAAAATAACGAAAAAATTTTTTGTGAGTGATGATGATGAATACAACTACCAAAATAAATCCCCAATTATTGCGCAATTCATTTTTGTTCAAAGATGCTGATGATGCCGTTTTGGAAAAAGTGGCGACATTTTGCCAATATATGCCACTGAATGCCGGGGAGCAACTTTTTGAACAAGGCAGCCCAGCAGATGCGATGTATATCCTGGAATCTGGGCAGGTGCATGTCATCCGTGAATATCCTGATGGTTATGAGGTGATTATCGCCACTGAATCCCCATATTATGTCATTGGTGAACTGTCTTTATTAGCAGATCAGCCCCGTACTGGTAAGGTTGTGGCGGTTGCAGATTGCGATCTGATCATGCTGAGCCGTCAAGCGATTTTAGATGTTTATGCAGAAATGCCACAGATCGCCGTCCGTGCCTTGACTCAGCTTGGCAATCGTCTGTATCGTCTGAATTTAAAGGTGAGAGAAAACGCTATCGGCAATATTAAGGCACGCATCGCTAGCGTTTTATTACTTCTTGCTGAAAATCATCATGAGCAGATTATGCTGCCTATAACACGGCTTGCCCGTGCAACAGCGATTGATGCGGATGTTGTGGAGCGCACCCTGCATCAGTGGAGCAATCAAGGAATCATCCACTTAGATGGACAACGTGTGACAGTGCAAGATATGGCAACACTGCGGAATCTCGCTGGCTGAAAGATTGCCGGCTAGTTAATCTAATAACTTGACCACAAAGATGGTTTCTCCCATCTGAAGTTGGTCATTTTCATGCAGGACGGCGGAATGAGATAGTTTTTCTCCGTTTAAATATATGCCATTGCGTGCGCCTGCGTCCCATATTACAAAACCGGCTTCCTCCAATGTAAACCTCGCATGAACACGAGACATACGTGGGTCTTCTAGGCGGATATGTGCTTCACGCCCGCGCCCAATGATTTGATCTGGCTTAATGGCTAAAATGGTACCTCGCTTATTGCGTGGTTCACGGATCACCAGCCAACAAAGAAGCCGGTCTGGTTCACTTTGCGCCAGCTGTTCCTCCCATCCCTCTGGACGAGAAGCCTGGGTAAAGGTATCACTTTCAATGATTGGCTCCTCGCCAGAAATCCCCACTTCCCAATCTTGCAAATCGTCATCCCAAGACATGGCGTTCTCCATATCAGTTATT
>RFHA01000002.1 GCA_003696565.1 Chloroflexota bacterium | reverse complement strand
TACTTGGGGTGTAGTGGGGAATAAGCAAGGTATATTCTATTACTGGAATGAGAAAGGCTACGGTATTTTGGAGGATTTGCTTATCAGATTCCCTAATGCAGTAGCCATATTTGATGCACAGGGAGATTTACGCAAACCAAGAGAGTTGGCAGAGAAATATCCGGGCAGAATTAAGTTTGCTTGGTATGGTGGAGACAGGCTAGGTGGTGAGTTGGTTCGCTGGAAAGAGGAGAGCAGTGATGACATCATCATTGACCGAAACAGAATGATACAGCACCTAATAGATGAGTTCACTCTTGGTAACCGTATACACTTGTATGGCTCAGAACCAGAATGGGAGCAATACTGGCAACACTTCAAAGCAATATACAGGGTGGTAGAGGAAAACGAAAAAACCCTGCGAAAGAGATTCATTTGGAGAAGGAATGGTGACGACCACTTGGTTCATTGCACCAATTATTGGAGAGCAGGTATATATTTGCTAGGTGAGTCGGGGCAAGGTGGCTTTATTTGATTAACAGTATATAATTAAAGTAATGGCAAACTCTTGGTATCAGAACTTTATCAAACCATTCAGGTCAACCAAAAGACAGAGTGAGTATTCCAATGTAGAAAAACTTGAAACAGGAGATGTAACCTTCATTAAGCATTCCCAAAGACCAACACTGGATTCATCGGGAGAGGAACTTTCAAAAATAGCACAACAATGGATAAAGACTTATACATCATACGAAAACCAGTGGAGAGATAAGGTTAAGGAATTGGAGGACTACTATCTTGGACGCCAGCCAGTAAGAAGTGAACTCTTTGTAGATAAACCAGATAAGGACAATGTCCTATTTCAGGCAGTAGAAACATTCCTGCCACAAGCAACAGGTAGAAACGCAGACCCTGTTGTAGAAAGTAGGAGTGATGAGATGGGAATAGAAGCGGCAAGGGTGATTCAGGACATATTAGAGGACGAAGCGAACATCCAGCAGTTAAGAAGGAAACTCAAAAAAGTAACAAGGTTTTGGACAATATACCTATTAGGTGTAGTGAAGCACGGCTGGAACACTACTCTGGATAAGATTGATACCGAAGTAATTCGTCCACACAGAATGATATTTGACCCTGACGCAACCATAACAGAAACAGGAAGGTATACAGGTGACTATCTAGGTGAAAGGAGGCCTATAACCTTGTGGAAGTTTAGAGAGAAATTCCCTAATTTGAGTAAGGAAGTAAAAAGCCTTATTAACCAGGACTTCGGAAAGAATAATGAAGGCACAACCATAATTTATGAGGAGTGGTGGACACCAGAGATGGTATTCTGGACATACAAGGGACACTTCCTGGACAAAATACCCTACCCTCACTGGAATGAGGATGGCAATAATCACTTCAAGGTAAAAGGGCTATTCCCTTATTCGTTCTTAACTGTGTTTAATTTGGGACACCATCCACACGATGATACAGGATTGCTTCACCAGAACCTTGCACAACAAGACAGAATTAACAACCGCCTTAACCAGATAGATGAAAACATTGACGGAATAAATCACTCACTTGTCATATCAGGAGATGCCCTGTCCAAAGAGCAGGCAATGGAAGCCGCACAAGCTATCCGAATGGGTAAGACAGTGTGGATACCAAGAGGAAACGCACAAACAGCTATATCCAGGTTTCCTGTGCCAAGTCTACCTTCTGATGTATTCCAGTCACTACAAGACGCAAGAAACGAATTGATGAACATCTTTGGAACAACTGGAATAACATCTAGTCAGATAGCACAAGAGAAAACAGTAAGAGGAAAGATAATCTCACAACAGCTAGACAGTTCAAGGATAGGTGGAACAATAACCGAAGCTATTGAAAACCTGGCAACAGACATCTTTAACTGGTGGGTGCAATTCATATTTGTATACTTTGAGGAAAAGAATTTTGAGGAATATGTAGGTAATGAAAGAGCTAGAAAGTTTATTCAAGCTGTGAGGGAGAGCTCTAATCCACCTAGATTTGTAATATCCGTAAGGGAAAACTCAATGATAGCGAAAGACCCAATGACAAAGAGGAGCGAAGCTATTGATTTGTGGCAGTTAGGTGCTATTGACCCACTAACCCTATTTGAGAGATTAGAGGATCCTAATCCAAAAGAAACAGCAAAGAAGTATATTCTCTCCAAGATGGATATAAACGCATACATACAAGAATACCTTTCAGACAACACGCTTTCGGGAGATGTAGTTGGAGGCACACAAGATGTTCCCACAAATACGGTAGATACACAGAATGAAGTAATCCCACCTGGCGCTCCACAGTCAGATGGTGGTGATATAATAAACGCAATTAACAGTAATATATAAAGCTATCTATGGATATAGATGAAACAATGTCGCAGGGTATCCCAGCAGATGCAGTTGAGGCTGGTGATACTGGAGAGGGAAACTCCGCAGGTTCGGCACCTGAAACAAACCAGGATGGTGCAACTCGGTCATCAGACGAGGATAAAGAAACTGATGAATTGGCTGAACAAACTGACGAAACAGACGAAGTCAGTGAAGAAGCCGAAGAAGTGCCATTCCATAAACACCCACGCTTCCAAGAGCTCATAAGAGCTAACAGAGAGTTCAAGAAGCAAAACTTGGAGCTCCAAAAGAAGTTAGACGCATTGCTAGAAAAGCAGTCATCAATGGAAACAGCCATTAAGGCTTTTAAGGAGAGCAAAGGAGATGAGTTAGACCCTATCTATGTAGAAATGATAGGAAATGATGATAAAGCAAAGGAATTCTATAACTTCTTGCAGAAAAAGATAGAGGAAGGAGTAGAAAAGAGGCTTTTAGACGAACAAAAGAAACTCCAAGAACAAGAGGAGAAGTTAACAAAGCAACAAGAGTACTGGAAACAGGAAATTGATAGACAGTTAACAGAACTAGAAGCGGAAGGTGAGGTGTTTGATAGAGATGAACTATTGAAGTTCGCAAAAGAAAACGGTTCACACGGCTACCTAATGGATTTCAGAGTTGCCTTAAAGCTCCTAAAACAACAGAAGCAACAGGAGATGAAAAAGAAAAAGGAGCAAGCAGGTAAAGCTGGAACAGGTAGCGAAAGAAACGACAAACCTAAATTCAAACCAATTCCACTTGATGAAGTAAGCAAGAGGAGTTGGAGTTACAGACCTTACTAGGTCTACTTTATTAGTAGCTTTATTACAAGTTTAATTAAGAGAATATGATAAGTGGAAAAATCAGAAACACCACAAGAGAACACTTTCTACCGAAGGTTGTTGACGGAATTCTAGGCGACAGCCCATTGGTAAAGAATGTTCTTACGAGGACAGAGAGGTGGACAGGTGAAAAGATGAAAAAGGCAGTAAAGGTTGCAAAGGCAACTAATGGTACTACCTTTAATCTTTCATCTATCCAAAAC
>RFHA01000497.1 GCA_003696565.1 Chloroflexota bacterium | reverse complement strand
ATCCATGTAATTAATTCTATTTTATCCAAAATAACACATTATCTAACAATGTCTCATTTGCTTCTCATTGTGTAAAGTCGCTATAATTTGCGACTGTCCAACTAAATCTTAAAGGAGATTATTTTTAATGAAAAGCCGAACAACACAAGGTATTTTAGCTGTACTTGGTGTGCTATTGGTGGCGGGGGGCTTATTGCTGATGCAAGTGATTGTCCCAGCTATGAAAGTCTTTCCTGCCGATGTTGATACCACACGCACATTTGATGTTGCTTATCTCACTTTGTTAAATGCGGATACTTTGGAATTTATGGAGTTCCCAGAAGGTGGGGACCACGACTTGCGGATTGAACGGAATATTTTCGTTGAAGAGGTGGACGGAAATCGTACGTTGATCCGTGAAACACAAACATTGTTTAACGGTGACACCCCCTTGCGCCCACCAATTGTGAAATATCACGCATTAGATCGTCATACAATGGAGCCACTGGATGATGTCCCGGAAGAATGGGCAGCGCGGGATGGCTATTGGGAACGTGAAGGGTTGGTTATTGGCTGGGGAATCGGCGCGGAAGAGCGTGATTATATCGGTTGGAATGATGACACACGTTCAACTGTTGAAATGGAATATCAAGGCAAGCAAGAGCGTGGGGGCATCACAACATTATACTTTACGTCAGAACGTGAACCGGAACTGATTTCTGAAGAACACGCGGCTGTTTTAGGATTACCACCGTCATTAACCATTGCACAACTGCGTGGATTAGCTGATGGGATGGATGTCTCTAGTGTGGATTTAAGCGATGGCGCACGGGCGAAACTGACACCCGCAATTATTAATGCACTTCGTAATGTTGAGGCGGATTTACAGGCAATCCCATTGGTTTATTATTATGACTACTATGGGGAATATTGGGTAGAACCCACAACAGGCGTGTTGATTGATACACACAAATATGAAAACCGTGGGGCAGCATTCCCGCCGGAGATCATGGATGCGATCCGGGAAGTGCTGGAGAATGATCCAAATAACCAAGACCCAGAAGCAGAAGATTATCTGCCACCAGATATTATGGATCAATTGATGCCGATTACAGTAAACCGGTTTGAATATGTTGCTTCTGAACAATCGGTTCAAGATGCTGTGGCTGATGCAACATCCAACCGTGATCGCCTGATTCTATTTGGGCAGACGATACCGGTTGTTCTGATTGTTTTGGGGGTGTTATTGGCAGGTTTAGCTGGATATTTTTATGCACAAACCCCTGTGCAAAAATCGTAGCACATAAAAATAAGGGGCGAACTGGAACCGCCCCTTTCTCTTTTATGCTTCTCGTTTGAGAAATAAAACACTTCGAGTCACTTCGATGCACACATCTCCATGTTGATTACGCCCAATATGTTTAAGAGTCACAATCCCTTGATTTGGGCGGCTTTTACTCTCTCTTTTGGCGATCACTTCTGTTTCGACATAAATTGTATCACCATGGAACAACGGATGAGGATGCACCACATTTTCATACCCCAAATTTGCCACGATCGTACCAGCAGTTAACTCCGGTACGGTGATTCCAATGACAACCCCCATTGTAAAAATCCCGTTGACGATACGCTGACCAAATTGTGTTTGACTAGCAAAATGTTCGTCTAGGTGTAAGGGTTGTGTGTTCATCGTCAGGCTGCTAAACAATACATTATCCATTTCGGTGAGTGTTCGTCCAGTTGTATGTTTGATGATCTGCCCAACCTCTAATTCTTCAAAATATTTTCCTGACATGTTGTAATCCTTTTATTGGGCTAACATCAGTGCAAGCTTGAGTAATTCAGGATCAACGGGACGGTGCTTGCCAGCAATTTGCTCATGTGGGGTTGTGCTGGGCTGCCCATTTACCATACCGACTAATACGCCACTGCTGCCTTTGGCAAGCTCTGCAACGGCTGCGGCTCCTAAACGAGTCCCTAATAAGCGATCATAGACTGTGGGAATACCACCCCGCTGAACATGCCCTAAGCGCGTTGTTCTTAACTCAAAGCCGATTTCTTCTTGATTTTCTTTGAAGTATCTTGCCAGTTCATCTGCGTCATATTTGGCACCTTCCGCTACAACAACAATGCCATGCTTTTTACCACGCTGATAAGCTGCTTCTAAGATGTCCGCGACTTCTGCAGGTGGGATGTCTTGCTCTGGTATGACGATTGCTTCTGCACCACCAGCAATACCCGCCATGAGTGCAATGTATCCACAATCGCGCCCCATCACCTCAATCAAAAACGCCCGTTGATGTGATGAGGCTGTCACTTTAAGACGGTCAATGGCTTCTACGGCGATGTTTAAAGCTGTATCTACCCCAATGGTGATATCTGATCCGTAAAGATCATTATCGATGGT
>RFHA01000496.1 GCA_003696565.1 Chloroflexota bacterium | reverse complement strand
CACCACACATCTACGCTTTTTTAAATGTTCCCACTTAACAAACTCAGTGGGCCAGGTTTCTGCCGCGACTCTAGGAGGGGCGATTACCAATACCCGCTTAACCTTTCCAGCGTCCAGCAGCTTATCCATTGCGGTGGCGGTGGCCGCCGTTTTACCAAGGCCCATATCAACCCACACCGCTACTTTTTTCTGTTTTATTATTCGATCACGTATCGCAATTTGGTAGCGGTGTAAATCGCTTTCAGTTAAATATCTGTTTTCCTGCTTCTGTGTTGTCGCATACATACACATCAAAGCCTCGTTCTTTTAGTGTTGTCAGATAGTAATTTTGATCGGCTCTTGGCCGCCTGCCCGGCTGTTTAAATTCAACAAAAATGGTTTTGCCGTTTTTAAAGTACGCACGATCCGGCCACCCCCGAACTTTCAATTTAACAGACAACCAACCTTTAAAAGCCGCATAACGCGTTACTTCTTTTTCAATGTACGATTCCAACATACCAGTCTCAATCTTTTTTGTAATAGTCACTTGTAAAACCTTCCGCCGCAAGCGGCAAACCTTCAGCCCACACAATCGGTTTTGACATTAGCGCGGCCAGCTTTTCGTGCGTCAAACCGCTATCTTTCGGTACTTCGGCCACTATCTCATCATGTACGTGCAACACAACGTTGAATCCAGCGTTTTCCGCTCTTTTTATGCCTTCAAGAAGCACGTCTCTAGCAATAGCTTGAACAACGTTTTCAGTTAACTTGCCCGGGTGTGTCGGGATCCGCGTCCATTTTCGTTTTAAGTCGAAACCTTCATAAGTTATTTGGGGGCGCTTTTCCCCCCAAGGCGTATCCAAGTTTTGGATCGCCGGGCGTATGTAAGATATAGCGCGTCCACTCGGTAGCACAATCTGTACTACCGGGGGGTTTGACACTATTTCCAGCTTACCAAGGGCTACTGTATTTTTATCCAGTACGCATTCAAAAAACGCGGTTTCCAACGACTTCCAAAATCGTGGAACGTCGGAAAATAATGAACGGAACAATTCCACTTGTCTTTTTGCTTCGGTTTCATCTATTGTTATCCCGTAACCTTCGGAGTATTTTTGCAAACCTTTCGCGCCTAACATATAGCCACACCCTAAAACTGGTGGCTTAGCTAGTTTGCGTTCTTTTTTAGTGATTTCCTCATATTTTTTGCCGAACATTTCAACCGCAAACTTTTTATACGGATCAAGGCCGGTTTCGAAAATGTTCAGCATTTCCGCGTCATCTGCAATCCATGCAAGAACCCGGTTTTCAATCGCGCTAAGATCCGCAACAACTAATGTATTGCCGGGTTCTGCGCGTATGGCGGCCCGTATGCAGCCGCTTAAGACTTCAGTCACAGAATCATATAGGCAATCAATTGTGTCCGCGTCACGCGCTTTTATAAGCTCGATAGCCGTATCTATGTCATCAAAAGTGGCACTTGGTAAATTCTGCGGCTGAAAAATTCGGCCCGCCCATCTACCGGTTCGGGCGCCATAAAATTGTAAGGTGTGCTTTAGCCGTCCATTGTGTGTAGCAGTTTTTAACGCTTCGTATTTTTTAACGCTCGTTTTTGTTGCTTGTTGTCGTATCTTTAATGTTTCTGCAAGCTCAGTATCCGGGTGCTGATCTAAATACTTAGACACACATTCTTTTGACAAACTGTCGTAGCTGTACCCTTGTTGTTTCGCGTAGGCTAAGAATTGAGTCACAGATACAGGGTTGGCTAACTGCGTACGCGTTTTAAGCTCATCTAAAAGCCGGGTTTTTTCTTCCGCGTCCAACGCCAACGCGGCGTCCACCAATTCAACATCCACGGGGGCACCGCGTAAATTGATTTTTTGATCAAGATGCCAATCAGACCATTCCTGTTCTGATAAATCAAAAATCGCTAACTTTTTCGCTATCGCACGTTCTGCAACAACATCTTGCTTGCAGTATTCACAAAACGTCTCCCAAAGTTCTGGATCAGTTTTATAATCCCGAATTACTTTTTTACCGTTGCTCTCGGTAGGCACGCAAAATCGGCGGATTAGCGCGGCACCTTCAGGGTTCTTTAGATGTTCGATGTCAAGACCGACAATTGGCCCTACTTCACTTAACTTACCCGGCAACGATAGGCTTAAAGCGTTTATCATGGTGTCTTTAAAGCGGGCTATCGGTACTGAAACGCCTATCAATCTATTTACTACGTACCATTCAAAAATAGCATTCCACGCTACTATAGTAGTGTTTTCGTCATTCAATGCCTGTTCTAATTCCGCTGGCATTTCGCTTTTATGGGGTTCCCAAAGTTCCACGGGGGAATCATCAATTTGGTAAGCAAGCATCAATAACTTCGCGGTTTCGAAGTATTTTGCCAAGCCATGTTTTATAGATGTGTCGCTGTAAGTTTCCGCGTCTATGCTTAATACTGTCATTGTGTTGTCCTGTATTTACATCCATTACTGTATTTACATCCAGTAATGGATGTAAATACAGTATAAGGGCGGTTAAAAGTCATCAAAAGGAATGTCGGCTTCCTCGATGGAGTCAAGGTCGTTGAACACTGAATCAACATCAACACCCCCCGCGACAAAACTTTCACCATCACGGGCGAATTGGACGGCTTTTAATTCGGCACAAACGCGCTTGCCGAATTTATTGTCCATCGTCCATAGATCGACAACAGCATTAACATAACATCCGGGGTAAATAATATCGTCTTCATCTAATACAGGTTGGCGTTTCCGGTCAACAACTTGGGGCCGGCGCTTGCTGGAAGCCGACAAGAACATCATGTTCTCATACCCGTCATAATCTTTTTCATTGCCGTCATGCAGGCAAGTTTTAACGCGCTTTCGGTCTTTTTCCTCCTGCCACTTATCGTTAATTAGTTTCTGGATTGCAGTTTCTAATTCTCGATGCGCTGCGGAATCCGGTTCGAACAAAAAGGAGGCGCTGTATTTAGCTTCCCCCCCGTCAAAAGATTTGGGTGTGAAGATGTTTGGAAAGCTAAGCCGTACATCATTAAGTAAGATTCTCATTTTTTTGTTCCTCTAGTTTAGTTATCAAGATCGGTAAAAGAGTCTATTGCTGGTGTTAGGCTAATTTCCGGGCGCTTATCGGTTTCTGGGGCAATCGTTGGTTTCCCTTGAGGTTTGATTACATGCTCTTTAAAAAATACATGCTTTTTACCAAGTTTTTTTTCCGCTTCTGTAACTGATATTAAATCAGTTTTATACGCTTCGTCGCCAAGCAGTTCAGCAAGCGCGGGTTCTGCATCATCTGCATATTTCCGACGAGTTCGAGATTCAACGATTTTGTAACCGGGTATTTTGTCGCCCCGTTCAACGCGCGAAAGCGCCTCACTTTCTACCGCGTCCAAAAACGATTTTACAGCTGGAGCGGCGTCAAGGATTTGCGCTAACACGTCAACTGACAATGCTTCTGACTCGGATTTTTTCAGCAAGTTTTCTGTGTAGTCCGCCATTGCTTTACATCTGTGTCTAGCCAAACAGTACACACAAGCATCTGTGCCGGGGTTGTATCTTGGCGTTGGATTGCTTAATGCTTTGATTAAATACTCTTTCGCTTTTTCACCTTCTCGCAATAGTCCGTTAAGTGTTTGCGAGTAATGCTGGTAACTGTCCAGCGCGGGCTGCACGATAATGTATTCAACAAGGTCGAAGTCATAATCCAAACCAAATTCATCATAAGCGCCAAGCGCGTAAAACAATAGTTGCTTGTTGTCAGTAACGTCCACATACCGAGATCCAAATTTATAATCAACAATCGTTAAACGATTGTCGCCAATCATAATGATATCTGCCGTGCCGGTAGGGTGCGCCACTTCGGCGGGCACCCACCGTCGAAAATTAACTTGGTGCTCTGCAAAAAGCGCTTTGTTTTCGCGCAGATTGTCCACATAATCTACAGCCGCTTGCACTTGTTCAGCATCGTGTTCCGTTATCCGATACTCGGATAACGGCCTACACTGGCCGACAAACGTGCTCGCTTCGGTGCCGGTCAATAAACAATGGTGCGCCAGCTCGTGCAGCACTGTGCCACGTTCTGCGGCAGGTGAAGGGGCAGAAGTGCAACCGGTACTTAATCGCACTGACCCTTCACAATTTAGGAGAGTTCCCATGTATGAGGGACGGATATGCGATAGGGTGCTCATTCTGATACCCTCCTGTAGCAATCCGCCCAAAGATGTGTAGGCAGATCGCTAAGTCTTTCGACCCCGTACGCCTCCTGTAGAAACGCCCGGGGGCGCATATTGTTCCGCTTACCGAAAGCGGTAAGAGCGGCCCTTAAAGCCGCTTCGGTGGGGGTGTCATCCACTTCGGTGGGAGTTTCTTCCGCTTCGGCGGGAGTGGTACCCACGTCAATGTGGGTACCGGGTAGCGCTTGCAGATATTCAAGCGCTTTTTTTATGTCCTCTTT
>RFHA01000093.1 GCA_003696565.1 Chloroflexota bacterium | reverse complement strand
GGACACGGCCGTTGATTCATAAAGCTGGCATACCACCGGCGTGTGTAGTCAGACTTGGTTTGGCGGAACAGCCGGTTGATGTGGTAGATGATGCCGTGAATCGGCCGTTTACTTTCACCCGTCCAACTGTGATCTTCATTCGAGCTTTCATACTTAAAATGAATCGCCTCATCCCCCGACCCATAAAACAGCACATGGCGAAAATGTTCCGGCAGCTCCTGCCAGGGCGTATGCAAATCAACCTTATAATGGTTCGCAATCGCCTGAAGCTGCGAAAGCGTCCACCGGTTCTTCTTCTTTGCCAAATTGCCATACCAGCGCAACGCCCCATCCAAAATAGACAAGGACGCATCCTCAATAATTAAATCGGGATCAACCTGCATTTGTGTGCCAATGCCCTGACATTCCGGACACATACCCAGAGGCGAGTTAAAGCTAAACAACTGCGGCGACAAATCAGGAAAACTGATGCCGCAGTAAGCACAGGCATTGTGTTCGCTCATCAACAGCGACTCATCCCCCATATCTGCAATCAACACACCTTCGCCAACCTTCAGCGTCGTTTCCACGGAATCAATCAAACGGGCAAAAAATGCGTCGTCGGGTGCAGGCGGCACAACCAGCCTGTCAATAATCAGCTCGATGTTGTGCTTTAATTTTTTATCCAGACGGGGCAGCTTGCCGGTGAGATCTACAATTTCGCCATTGATTCGCGCCCGGCTAAACCCATCGGCGCGTGCTGTTTTCAGCACATCCAGGTGTGTGCCTTTGCGATTTTGGGCTACAGGGGCCAAAAGCTGGAAGCGTGTCCCGGCAGGCAGTGTCGCCAGCCGGTCGGCAATTTCCTGGGGAGACTGCGGGGTTACAACCCGCCCACATTCCGGGCAGTGGGGAGTGCCCACACGGGCATATAAAACGCGCAAATAGTCCATCACTTCAGTGACTGTACCGACTGTGGATCGCGGGTTTTTGCTGACGGCTTTTTGTTCAATGGCGATGGCCGGGCTTAAACCGGTGATGTGGTCTACTTTGGGTTTTTCCATTTGCCCCAAAAATTGGCGGGCATAGGATGAGAGGCTTTCGACATAGCGGCGCTGTCCTTCAGCGTAGATGGTGTCGAATGCGAGTGAAGATTTACCACTGCCGCTTACGCCGGTTAAGACGACGAGTTTGTTACGGGGAATGGCGACATCGATATGTTTGAGGTTGTGCTGCTGTGCACCACGCACGTAGATATGATTGGGTTCCATACAGTATCCTTTACACGAACGCTTGTTCTAACCTGGGCATTTTACCACATTTTGAAGAATTGACTTTGATGTTTTGTGAAAGCTTTGGGTTTTCTAACCACAGCAATCATGACCTTATCCACTTAAACCCTTGCTCTATGATCTTTATTCATTCTTGATTTGTGCTGTTAGAATAGGGGAAGTGTGTTTGATACGGCCGTTTCCGGTCAAAAGGTAAGCCCATGAACAACAACGACATT
>RFHA01000092.1 GCA_003696565.1 Chloroflexota bacterium | reverse complement strand
CAAATGCCAACCGATCGCTTACGTCAAATTGCTGCCAGTCTTGCAGATATAACCATGTAAAGGAGCCATGAATGACTGACGCAAAAACTTTGCAAGAACAGGGAGTCAAGTTATACGACCAACAAGATTATGAAGCTGCTGCGCGTATCTTTCAGCAAGCACAACAGGCTTATGAAGCAGACAATCAACCCGATATGGCAGCAGAGATGTTAGTTAATATTGGCTTGGTTCATCGCGCATTAGGAGAACACCAACAAGCCCTCGACATGATGAAAAAAGCTCTGCAAATCTTCCAAGAAACAAATGATACCCTGCGCACTGCTCAGGTTTTGGGAAATATGGGGGGTGTCTATATGGAAATGGGCGATAAAGAGCAGGCTTATAATTGCTATCGCCAAGCAGCTGATACCTTCCAAGAAGCCGGAGACAAAGAAAAATACGGTCAAACACTCTTAGCAATAGCTAAGATACAGTTCAAAGACGGTAAAATATGGCCCGCAGCAGCCACATATGAAGTCGCTTTAGAAAATTTGGATAAACTCAATTTTAGCCAGCGGGTCCTCCAACGTCTTATCAAAATCCGTAATGGGTTGACAGGCGGCGCATAGGCATATCCATATCAGAAAAACCGTCATTATACCGATGGCGGTTTTTTCCTTCTCCAAGCACCCCTCTTAAACAAATTTTAATGATGAATGTTTGCTAAATTGGCACTAAACGGCATACCGTCTTTCCGTTAAGATACATATATCTATCGCCAAAGGGAGAAGTATGGCTGCAGAATTTCTGACACAAAAAAGCTATAATACAGATCGTTCTACCCCGCTTAGATATATTCTTTCACACATGAGGCGACACCCACTTATTGGGCTGATGCTAGTGTTTGGTGCCGCCAGTAATGCTGGGTTAGCGGCAGCAGTGCCCCACTTTATTGGGGAATCATTTAATGCCTTAACAGCAAGTAATCCTTTCTTGCATGTCAACCACTTCAATGATCTATTCCGCCAAGTGATGCGTCCAGCCAATGAAGCCTTACATATCGTCGCAATCATGGCTTTTTGGATCATCGGCTCACAATTATTACGCGGCGTATTACAACTCATGCGCAACGCCTCAGCAGAAACATTTGGGCAACGTATTGAACGGGATGTCCGAGATGAGCTTTACGCCAGTTTACTAGGCAAAAGTATGACCTTTCATGACTTTTATCCCGTTGGGGAGATCATGGCACGGGTTACCAATGATGTGCGTGAGATGAATCTAATGATGAATCCTGGCATTAATCTACTAATCGGCTCTAGCATGTTTTTGATTGCGCCTTTAATTGCTGCACCACTGATTCATCCGGCGTTACTGATTACGCCACTATTATTTGTATTGCTACATATGATTGTACAATATCGTTTTATTAAACAAATACATCCCGTTGCACAGCAAGTTCGTGCCAGTTTTGGGCGGATGAATGCCAGGCTTGCAGAAGCACTAGATGGCTTGCAAGTGGTCAAAGGGGCTGCACAAGAAAAACACGAGCAAGACCATTTCAATAAGTTAGTTGATACCGTGCGCGATCATTTTATCAATCAAGGACGGATTGAAGCCCGTTACCTGTCTAATCTGTTATTAGGGTTAGTGTTTGTGGCAGGCTTTATTCATGCCGTGCTATTGTATAATGCAGGGCAAATTAACGTGGGGGATATCGTCGCGTTTACGACATTGCTGGCGTTATTTGGTTTTCCGGTATTTACATCGCTCAACTCACTATCACGTATCGCACTTGGATATGCCAGTGCAGGGCGTATTTTAAGCATTATCAACACCGTTACCGATTTAGACCAAAACACCACCGGGTACAAAGCAACAATCAACGGCGCAATTTCATTTGAACACGTTGATTTCGCCTATAATGATGATCAACCAGCCGTGTTGCATGATATCACCTTTACTGCACAGCCTGGGCAAACCGTAGCAATTGTTGGACAAACCGGTGCAGGGAAATCCACTTTAACCAAGCTTATCAATCGTATTTACGATGCAACCAAAGGGCGCGTGTTAATAGATGGCGTTGATGTGCGAGATTGGGATTTAGCCGCCCTACGTTCACAAATCAGCATTATTGAACAAGACATCTTTCTATTTAGTCGCACCATTGCTGAAAACATTGCATTCGGAAATCAACAAGCTACACAAGAAGAAATTGAAGCCGCCGCCAGAAAAGCACAAGCCCATGACTTTATCATGAGCTTTCCACAAGGGTATGAAACTGTTATCGGGCAACGTGGCGTAACATTAAGTGGCGGGCAGCGTCAACGGTTGGCATTAGCACGTGCTTTTTTAACCAATCCGCCCATTCTTATTCTGGATGACAGCACCAGTGCCATAGACAGTGCAACCGAAGATAAGATTCAACAAGCCATTTGGGCAGCGTCTGAAGGGCGTACCACCATTCTCATCACACATCGCCTTTCACAAATTCGTTGGGCAGATCATATCATCGTACTCAAAAAGGGACACATCGTAGCACAAGGCACACATGAAACCCTGCTTGAATCGTCAGATGCCTATCGACGTATTTTTGCACGTTATGAAGAACCAGAGGGAGCATAATTATGGCGGCAGTATTTGGCGGCTTACAAGCTGATAACTATGATCGTCAATATTCTGATCGATATCTACTACGCCGCATCATCACTTATTTTGCACGTTACAAAACACAACTAATCTGGATCACATTCACGTTTCTGATCGTATCTATTGCGTCTGCCCTGCCGCCGATTCTCATCGCAGATGGTGTCACTGTATTACAAGAAAATGGACATGATAATGTCATCGCTTTATTAATTGGGGCATTGTTTGTCACAGCAATCATCCAATATGGCGCAAATTGGGTACGGCGATATTTGCTAAGTGTCGTTATCGGTAGTGTAGTAGCAAACTTACGTAAAGACGCTTTTGCTGCCGCAGTTGAGCGCGACTTAGCATTTTATGACACACATAAATCCGGCAAAATCGTCAGTCGCATCACCAGCGACACACAAGAGTTTGGGGATGTTGTATTACTGACTAGTGATGTATTTGCACAATTAGTGCAAGTTGTTTTGCTATTACTTGTTTTGATGAGTCGTTCTGTCTCCCTAACATTGGTTTTATTGCTCACCCTGCCGATGATTGTGGGTGCCGCTACAGCATTTCGTTGGATGGCGCGGATTGTCACCCGTCAAGGCTCACGTGCAATGGCAGCTGTTAACGATACCATTCAAGAAACCGTGACCGGTATCAGCGTGGCGAAGAATTTCCGAAAAGAGTCCATGATTTATGATGAGTTCGTCAAGATCAACACACAATCTTACAATATCAACATGAAACGCGGTTTTGTCCTGGCGTTGATCTTCCCTGTATTGAATGCTTTAGCAGGTTTTGCCATCGCTCTTATTTTATATGTTGGTGCGCAATACGTCGTATGGGGTTTTGTCAGTGTTGGATCATGGTTTTTATTCATTCAAGGCGTTGATCGTTTTTGGTTTCCATTCATTAATCTAAGTGCGATCTGGAGTCAATTTCAACAAGCACTCAGCGCAGTAGAACGTATTTTTGCTCTAATCGATGCTGAGAACACCATTATTCAACACGATAATCAGATAGTCCAAAAACTAAGCGGTAAAATTGAGCTAAAAAACTTGACTTTTGGGTATCATGCCAATGATCCCGTGCTTAAAGATTTCAACTTAACGATTCAACCAGGTGAAAGTATCGCATTTGTTGGTCATACCGGTGCCGGCAAATCAACCATTGCAAAAGTCATCACGCGCTTTTATGAATTTCAATCCGGCGAGGTGTTAATTGATGGGCGTGATATCCGCTCATTTGACCTAACAAGCTATCGTAAACGGCTTGGCATTGTGCCACAGCAACCCTTTCTATTCAGCGGCACAGTACGAGATAACATCCGTTATGGCAAATCAGATGCCAGCGATGATGAAATCCATGAGGTGGCTTATAGCGTCGGAAATGGGGAATGGTTAGAAACATTGCCCGATGGCTTAGATACAGATGTAGGAGAACGTGGTTCGCGGCTGAGTATGGGGCAACGTCAGCTTGTGGCACTCATGCGTGTATTGTTGCAAAAACCTGCTATCTTCATCTTAGATGAAGCAACCGCTAGTGTAGACCCTTTTACAGAAACACAAATTCAAGAAGCCCTAAACTTAATTTTACAATGCTCAACATCGATTCTCATTGCGCATCGCCTGAGCACTATCCGTAATGCGGATCGTATTATTGTACTGCGCGATGGTGAAATTATAGAAGAAGGCAATCATGATGATTTGATAGCACAAGGCGGACACTACGCAGAGCTATATAACACCTACTTCCGGCACCAATCACTCAGTTATATCGAAAACGCTCGCGAGATGTTCAGCCGTAAAGCCGCCGGAGATTAAGTCTATCGTGGTCTCATAATAACGGGTATGGAACACTTAACCATGCCCGTTTTTTAAATTGAATCAGCCACGGTACAATATCTCATCATCTTGCATTTCATGGAGATATCAAGCTATGTTCAAGGGCTGGATTTATATATCATTTACGTTGCTAGCCGTGTTATACGCCTTTGTTAAACCCCCATTTGAATCGCCAGACGAATATTATCACTTTGGCATGGTGGCACACATCGCAAAAACCGGCAAACTACCTATTCAATCCCAACATGTCACCAATCCATTAACTACGCCCTATATGCAACAAGCAAGCCAGCCTCCATTATTTTATCTAATCGCGGCAGGAATTCTCGCACCATTTGATGATGACTCCAACGAGATGTGGCGGATAAACCCACATGTCTCTTTAGGTGACAGCACCACCCCATATAACAAAAATTTTAGTGTGATTACTTTTAACGCCCCTAATACATTAACGGGGTTTTATCTCATTCGATTACTCAGCATCAGCTTGGGGTTAATCACCATCTGGTCTATAGGGCAAGTTTCACGGCTTATCAAACCGGATTTTCCGCCAGAATTTGCCATGAGCTTAGTCGCATTTAACCCGATGTTTTTATTCATCACCACCGCCGTTACCAACGATAATCTTGTTACGGCATT
>RFHA01000091.1 GCA_003696565.1 Chloroflexota bacterium | reverse complement strand
TTGACTCAGCGGGAATGGTTTGCATTGGGGTAATGGTCAGCTCACGGCTGATGCCGCGCGTATAACTTGCTGCCACATCATCCACACTAACCGCCAAAATATCCAACTCCGGCGTAAATTCCAAATTAAACGCGCTCAGGTCATGGGTCGCTTGGAGTGTGATATTGGCAACCCCTTCAATACGGTTGGCGGATACGTCAGCGATAATATCGAGGTCATAATGCTGCACATCATACCCACCATTACCAGCACGTGGATAATAACTATCCCCAATCCCGGAATCGCCAGGCATCGCCCAGGCAGTTATAACCATTAGCAGAATATTGACTAAACATATCCCCAAAAAAATTTTTATCTTCATCGGTGTTTAGTAGCAGCGGTCACCTAAATCCCAAAATGACCTTAAAGCTGCGTTTCCTTTCTGAATAACTTGTTTTACCGAATTAACCATCAAGCTAACGCTATGCTTGGGTGTTTGTCATCTTTTTGGGGCATATTGTTTTATGAAGTTTGCCATTTACCAGGGACGTGATACGCTTCGTCATTCCCAGACCAAGGCGGCGCGGTGACAATCACAAAGCGGAGTGGTTCATTGCCAAGGGTACGGAACTGAAAATGTGCGCCCAGCGGGATAGAAACACATACCCCTGCTTTCAGCGTCACAATGCGTTCTTCTTCCCCAAATTTGCGCCATAATTCCCCTTCACCGGAGATAATATACCACAATTCGGTAACAGTTTTATGTGCAACAGCCTGTGTGACCTGCCCAGGATGCAATGTGCAATGAACGAAACTCGCAGCCTCCATTTGCCCTAATAAACGTATCTCTGAGCCATCCGGTGCTATCACGTCCGGCTGATCAGAAATCACACGATAATCCAGCATCACCGCACACTCCACTTTGTCTCTGATTCGCCAGCATGATAGTTAATAAACCGCGCCAACACAAACAGAAAATCAGATAGCCGATTGAGGTAGATGATAACTTCATGGTTAATGGGATGACTCTGTGCCAGGTCAACACACAACCGTTCCGCCCGTCGGCAAACCGTCCGCGCAATATGCGTAAACGCCGCTGCTTGTACACCACCCGGCAACACAAAAGCCCGCAGCGGTTCAAGTGATTCGTCCATTGTATCAATGGCATCTTCCAAGAGTTTAACCGGGTCACTATTCAGCCGCACTAGCCAATCCGGTTTGGCATCAAGCGGGGTAGCTAAATCCGCACCAATCGTAAACAAGGTATTCTGCACCGCCTCTAGCCAGGTTGATGCCGGTGCCGGCAAATTAAAGGTGCGGATCAAACCAAGATAGGAATTTAATTCATCAACCGTGCCATAAGCATCCACACGAGGATCGTTCTTCGGCACACGCCCCCCAGCAAACAGGCTTGTTTCACCCGCATCACCAGATTTTGTATAAATTTTCATCGCGCCTATACTTTCTCAACACGTTTATGGAGCAACGCCGCACATTCGTGCTGACTGCCCCACTCATGGGGCAAAGTCCCCCATAAGAAAACCCCATTTATGGGGTAAATACCGTTGCCAGGTGATTGAATTCATCCCTTGGCGATATGTGGAATTGGGTTTAACTGCTTGTTACTTTTGCTTGGAGCTTCTGCTTTAGCTCCTCAAAATCACTAAATGGTCCATCAGCACTGCTAATTACCCCACTATCTAGCTTCAGGTAATTCGCTTCCATCGCTTCCCGCGCTTTATCACGGTCTTTTAAGGGATAAAAATATTCGCGCGATTGTTCAATCCGCTTTTGAATACGAGACCGGATCGCTTCGATGTTATCGGCATGGGTAACGATGATAAAATCTTCTGGTCCAATATGCCCGATGTAGTCATCTGGGCTGCCATGTTCACGCACAGCGTTACGAATCATCAATGTGACAGCACGCAGCACATCATCCGCAGCCACAAAGCCATACATCTCACGGAAGCGCACTAAGCTGTTAATACTGAGCTGTAAAATTGTCCAGGGGGCTTCCCCCGTGATGAGAGCCGTCAAACGTTCTTCTACCATGGAGCCTTCCGGCAAATCCGTTACAGGATTAACCAACGCTTGCCGTTTCACTCGGCTAATGGCGTTACGCACTCGTAAGCGTAGTTCTTGAATATCAAACGGCTTGGTGATGTAATCCACTACGCCTAATTCCAAACCTTGTAATTTATCTACGCGGTCTCGCTTTTCGGTCAAAAAGATAATGGGGGTATCTTGAGTGCGGCGTTGGGTGCGTAGTTGACGGCAAACCTCATACCCATCAATATCCGGCAGGCGAATATCCAACACCACCAGATCAATATCATTTTCCCGACTCAGCTGCAGGGCTTCTTCTCCCC
The DNA here is from genome assembly GCA_003696565.1 of Chloroflexota bacterium. Taxonomy (GTDB): domain Bacteria; phylum Chloroflexota; class Anaerolineae; order Aggregatilineales; family Phototrophicaceae; genus DAOTWY01. The sequence goes on along the minus strand of RFHA01000091.1, from coordinate 6,237 downwards.
AAGCAGCGGTAATCACCTCATAATTTTGAACACGGAAATACGCCGTTAGCATTTCCGAAAGGTCGAGATCATCCTCGACGATCATAATTTGTGGCTTATCCAAAGCTGACACCCCCTATTGGATTTTTGTTAATCTTAAACATGCTATCCTCTGCGCCAACTGCGCGACAAGCAATTTGTTGGACGTGGAATTCATAACCATCAGTTGCCCAATGCAGCACTTGCTGAATGATGCCTGCTAATGCATGCCCCACTGGTGCATCTGCAACCCGTCCCCAGGAAAACGGCTCATGTTTGATAATTAAAATGTAGTGATCGTCATGTTCTTCTAAGTGGCTGGGTTGATCACAAAAGCGTGTAAAAACAGCCACCAACGCTTGCAAACCAAGCCAAACTCGTTGTTGAAGCGGCAACGCTTGAAAAGCGGGGTCAGACATACCAGCAAACACCCCAAAGCGGTTTAATCCGCCACGTACCATTTCCCGCCCGATACGCAAAGCCATACCCCGCCCCCCGCGCGCGCCATAAGCTGCTTCTAACGCTTGGTTAATAGCAGCCAGGATAGCAAAATCGACTTCGCGCGTCATATTATCTGGCGGTAATTGATCCATATAGGCGGTTAACCCGGCAGTTTCTAAAATCATGTTCAGCCCATGCGTCCCCATGACACGCTCCATCGCTAATAAAAAAAGACGGGCGAATCGATTCGGGTAATATAAGCCGCTTGGTTTGAGCATGCCGAAATCAGACGATATTGGCGAGTGCTTCCACCGTCCGGTTGACATCTAAGAAGATCAACCCCAGCTTGGCATCTTTACGCGCCAGCACGGTTAACACCGCTTCTTCTCCAACTGCCGTTAAGATCACGTAGCCGTTTTCTCCCTTCACCATAACCTGCTCAAGTTCACCGCGTCCCAACTCGCTGGAGATACGCTCACCGAGCGAGAGCATCGCAGCAGACATCGCGCTTACGCGGTCTTCTTCAATATCAGCAGGCAACGATGATGCCATACTCAAGCCGTCCACGCTGACAATCGCAGCAGCTTCTACATCCCCAGAGCTTGCCTGAAGATCGCGCAGACGATCAACCAATTGTTCGGTGCGTGACTTTCCCAACGCTTATCTCCCTAATGATTGACTATAAATAATGATTGTACTATATCTCAAAGTTTAGCACACCTGCAAATGTTTGTTACTTAAATTTTAGAAATCTGATGATTCCATGCCAAATTGACCCTACCTACAAGACGTTCCTCACTATGCCGGATACTACATATCATCACCAATATAGCAATAATCCAAAATCGCCCATCACAGTCAATGACATTTTCTCTATCCGTCATTTGCTATTCTTAACCAAGCGCAATACAATAACCTAAAACCAATCAAAAGCAAACACAGATAACCTGCTATGGATAAAAATCTGAAAATTTTCATCAACTATCGGCGGAGTGATAATCCCTGCTTTGCGGAGCGCATCCGTGACTGGTTTTTGTTGCGTTATGCCCGTGAAAATGTATTCATGGATTTTGACGCAATCCCACCATTCGTTAAATTTGAAGATTTTATTTTAGATTACCTGAACCAAACCGATGTGATGCTGGTTATCATCGGGCGTAATTGGGTTAACTTACTCAAAGAAAAAGCGGCTAATAACGAGCAGGATTTCGTCAAGCTGGAAATCATGACCGCCTTGCGCAATAACATCCTTATCGCACCGATTTGTGTGGATGGCGCAGCCGTGCCAGATGAAGATGACCTGCCAGATGAACTTAAGCCCATGCTAGATTTCAACGTGGCGTTTTTGCAAGGGGGGCGGCACTTCCTGGATAACATCGAACGCCTCATAGACGCTCTACCTGTTGCTCTAGCACAGCATCGCCGCATGATAGCATCTGTTGAAGAAAGAGCTGCCATGCAACCCGCCCCTAAAATGGATGACTTAGTTCATGATTTTGTTGGAGAAGCCGCGTATGAGGCAGAAGAATCAGACATAGCATTTTCTGATGTGAACCCTCCTTCTTTGCAGCCTGCTATGCCACCAGCACCGGCATCAAGAGCTGCTCGACGTGCGGAAAGCCAGGTTAACCAACCTTATATTGCCGTTTGTAACGTCCCTGCGGATGAGGCGATCAAGCAGCGTTTGGTTGATGACTTACGGCAGGCAGGTTATGCCATTCGTACTGATGATGAGGCACTCACCAACGCGGCACTGGTGTTGATCCTTGTCTCACCAGAAGCCCGTCGTGATGGCTATATCAGTCACACCATTGCTGAAACACAAGCCGCCAATGTGCCACTTATTCCGGTTCTTGTAGCAGGTGATATGGAAAGCGCGCTACCTTATGCTGTTTCCGCCGCACAGATCATCCACCTAGAAAATGAGTATGACACCGGCTTAAATGCACTCAAAAATTTATTGCCACTTTACCTAAAATGATTTGAGCTGGCTGCCTTTATCATCGCTGAATTACCTTAATCTGCACGATCAACAGCAATCAGCCGCACAGTACCAGCATCCGTTCCAGCGGCAAGCAATGTACCATCTACGCTGAACGCCAGATCGTTAATCGGATCACCGCCATCAATCACTGTTAGCGTCTCATCCTGCCACAAATAAATTTCACCATCTAATGTCCCAGCAGCAATCTGATCGTCATACACCGCAAGCGAGGTAAACCACACATCCTCATATGTCGTAATCGTCGGTTCATCCTCATCCTGCCAGTCCTGCCAACGCAAAATTTCCCCCATGTCACTCACAGCGATCAACGTCGTTTCATCCAAAAAAGCCAGGTCGGTTGCAGAAAAATCCAGCATGGCGAATGGGGTATCCGTATCTGGCTCCCATAGATAAAGCTGTAAAGCAGGAAAACCAACCGCCGCCGCCAATATCGGTGTATCAAAACTCGGTGAAAAATCCAACGCGCGGATATGCAATCCATCCACCACCAGTAAGCTGACCTCTTGCCAAGTCGCAGTATCCATTAAACGGATGGTGCCATCCCCCACCCCCAATGCCAAGCGTGTTTGATCCAAACTAAAGGCGGCTGCATCCACTGGGCTACCAAAGTTCGGGATGCGAGCCTCCGTCGTGAAGGTCTCCCCTTGAACACGGAAAACATTTGCTGTCCCATCCCAAGATGTCGTCACCATTCGATCACCAGCCAAGTTAAAGACTACCCGCCGCACAAAACTACGGTGCGGATAAAGTTCTTTATATAAAGTGCGTGCATCTACATCCCAAACACGCACGCTTAAATCATCACTGACGGAGATCAACCAGCGTCCATCTGGGCTAAAAGCCACACCGTTTACCGGCTCAATATGCCCACGCAGCACACCGTCCTGTGCCACCACAGTCATCATCAAGATAAAAAATAAGATCAGTAGAGATTTATATTTCATTATCTGTCTATCAAATTTATAATGTAATAAAAAGTAAGCTTTATGAAAAATTTGTAAAGATATGAAAAAATCTTTATTCTTTATTTTCGTATAAGCGATTATCGTTTATGATGGAATCAAGTTGGGCAATACGCATACTTCTCCTCCTTGTGCATACTCCTTTATGATACGCAAGAGGCAGCGACCTGGGGCGGGTTGCTCCTTTTGCATTAAATATACCGCGTGTTGTCCCAATTATCTCACCTTAATCACATGTCCTTCTGCTGCCCGTACCAAACGATCCCACAATGCAGCCCCCAAACCAGTGCGCCCAAAATCCCGCGTGAGAATCACATCAACTTGCTGGGCATCCAATTCACGCAAGCCGACAAATAAATTATGACTAATCGTCTTAAGGTCAGCACGTTTGCCTAAAGAAAACACCACACCCACATCGCCAAGATGATGACAATCCTCTTCTGCTAACAGTAACCCCACACGTCGCCCTTGTTCTTGGTACGTCAAACACATTTGCCGAATTGCAATCAAAACAGAATAAAGTGGACCGGTAAACAGCGTTACCTCAGCTTTTGGAGAATAGTGTTTAAGCATCTGCCCAGGGGCAGATGTTGGCTCATCTTCATTTGTGTATCGCTCAATCATTTTTACATCCGGAATAATTAATTTAAGATCATCTAATAACACCCCACCAGGACGCAACACCAGCGGTGTCTCACTCGTCAAATCCAATACGGTTGATTCCAGCCCAATTTGTGTTTGTCCACCATCCAAAATCAAATCCACATGGTCACGCAAATCCAACAAAACATGCTCCGCTGTTGTTGCACTAGGATGCGTAAAGGTGTTAGCACTCGGGGCGGCAATTGGCACACCAGCCGCCTGAATTAACGCCTGAGCAACTGGATGCGCTGGCATGCGCACGGCAACTGTTTGTAAACCGGTTGCAATGTTCTGTGGCACATGGGGTGCCCGTTGCAGCACCAACGTCAACGCACCGGGCCAAAAAGCCGCCGCTAGTTCATACGCATTGGACGGAATACGATGTGCCAACTGCTCTAATTGAGCCATGTCACTAATATGCGCAATCACCGGATCACTTGCAGGGCGACGTTTGGCGCGGTAAATTCGATCAATCGCTTCGGCATCCAGCGCATTCGCCCCCAATCCATAGACCGTCTCTGTAGGGAAAGCCACAAGCTTACCTTGGCGAATTAAATCCGCAGCGATACGAATGGACTCATGGTCTGGGGTATTAGGATCAATTGGAAAGACGCGGGTCTCTGTAGAATATGCCACAGCGTCGCTCCTTCTCATCAAGTCTTAAGAAATCATACATTATCATGCAATCTTTAACGGCATGTTATAAACACAAGATAGGATTGTAAAGGAGATCAGAATGTCCCGTAAATATGAATTTTTGCTTTTATTGCTTATCGTCGGTGGGGTAATTTGGCATCAACAGCCAAGCACCAACGCTCAACCTGCCACTTCTTCCATGCAAACCATGATTAACACCCTAGTGGATGACAATGTGCTGATGACCTTTACCCTGCGTGAGCCACTTGCACCCAATCTCAACACATTTGATGTACGTGGGGCGGGGGTACGTGCTGGGGTAGATCATGTCTGCTTTAGTGAACCTTGGGGAGATAATCAAACGCGCTGGCGGTGTACACCCTATAGTAATGTGATTAGCCTCACTTATGTGGAGACTAATCAATGAAGGCTGTTGTCATTTATCGTTATGGCAAGCCAGATGTCTTACAAATTGTCGATTTACCCCTGCCACGCATCAAACCAGATGAAGCCTTAATCAAAGTGCGCTTTGCCGCCGCCAACCCAAAAGACACCTTTATCCGCAAAGGACGCTTTAAACTCCTCACAGGGTGGCGTTTCCCTTTACAACTCGGTTCGGATTTATGTGGTGATGTGATTGAAGTTGGTCATCAAGTTAACCACATACGTGTTGGTGATGTCGTTTGGGGCGCGGTGAACGGTTGGCGGGGCGGCGCACATGCTGAATATATCGCCATTAAAGGCGCGTGGGTTGCCCACAAACCAACTGGCATTTCTGATGCAGAAGCAGCGGCGTTGCCACTTGTTAGCCTCACAGCGTTACAAGCCCTAAAGCAATTTAAAGCTGGGCAGCGCATTTTCATCAACGGAGCGTCCGGCGGTGTCGGCACCGCAGCCGTGCAGATCGCCAAAGTCTTGGGGCTGCACGTCACTGCAACGTGTAGTGAGCGAACCGTAGAGCTAGTTAAATCACTTGGGGCAGATGAACTTGTGGATTATACCCAACAAGACATTAAGCGATTAGATGCCCAATTTGATGTTTTTTTTGATGTGTTTGGTAACTTTCATTTTTCAAGTGTGCAGGGTTTATTGACTCATGACGGCAGATATATCACCACAGTACCCAATCCACGCAATTTTTGGGATGCCCTGCGCACACGGTTCACGTATCAAACCGCGCAGGTTATCGTCGTTCAGTCGAACATCGCAGATTTAGAACGTCTACGTAACTGGGTAGAAACAGGTCAGTTAAAACCGGTGATTGATAGCGTCTATCCACTTTCCGACATCCGCGCTGTGCATGAAAAACTTGAAACCAAACGTACACAAGGCAAAATCGTTCTTGAGATAGCACAACAATAAAACAGGGGAGATTAAGTTCTCCCCTTTGCCGCAAGTTCCGGTATTGAAAAAATTTTTTATCACAAAACTATATATAATATCAAGCAAGATAACGCGCACTAGACATACAAAGAATTGCTATTAACACCATCCACGCGCTGATGTTGCTGTGAATACGCACTTTTTCTTTGA
>RFHA01000495.1 GCA_003696565.1 Chloroflexota bacterium | reverse complement strand
CCAAATACTGCCGACTCTTCTTTCAATACATTTTGCAGCAGGTCTTTCAGCCGATAGCTCAACAGTTATCTAAGAAGGATCTGCTTGGTTGTTTTCCACGCTTCCCCTACGCCCTCTGGACGATTGTTATTCATGCCATTATAGTATGCTCATGGTTCATATTAAATGGAGTGTTTATGTTGAAGAGAACCATCTTGCTTTGGGGATTAGTGATTCTAATAAGCGGTTCGGTTTTAGCACAACAGTCACCACAAGGCGTTGTAGAGACCTTCTTGCAGTATTGGAACGAGAAAAATTATGACAGCATGTATGATCTCATCTATGTTTATGAGATCAACGGGCAACCAGAATATCCACGCCAAACATTTATCAATCGCTATCAAGTCGTGGAAGAACGGCTATCTTTTACCGGGTTGACGTTCAACATCCACCAAACAGAGCTACAAGGGCAAACTGCGATCGTACATTATGACATCACCATACAGACAGCGAACTTCGGTGAGATTAATGACCCAGGGCGGATGATGCGCTTGGTAAACTATGATGGCACTTGGCGTATCGCCTGGACGACGATGGACATCTTTGCCGCACTCTCACCGGATGCACAAGTGCGTGTCGAATCAGAAGTGAGTTTCCGTGCGCCAATTTATGATCGCAATGGGTTACCCTTGGTACAGGATAATCAAACCACCACAGCACTTTACAGTGCACGCACCAGCATGAACACTGAGGAAGATTGTTTTAGCCTGTTGGCAGAGCTATTGATGGAGCCACGCACCCGTATTGACGAACGTGCGCGCCCTTATGTTGGAGAAACCATCTTCTTTTTAGGGGAAATGCCGACCGATATCTTTGAACGCAACCGAACACGGATCAATAATGTGTGTAATCTTCAGTACACACAAACTAGCTTCCCGCATCGGGTATATTACAATGGGGGTGCTGTTGTCACCGTGACCGGCTATGTCTCTCAAGTTTCCCCAGAAGAAGAAGCGATCTACGGTGCTGGTCAAATGGTGGGGCGTGCCGGTGTTGAACAGTTTTATCAAACGGTACTAGCTGGGCAGCCGTCACGCATCTTACGAATTGTTGAACCGGGCGGGATCGTGTTAGATGAATTAGCCGGCACAACGGGCACACAACCCATGCCAGTCACACTGACTGTTGACCGCGATTTGCAGATGATCGTTGCCCGTGCCATGAACGATGCCTTTAATTATGCTACGCCAGATTGGGGCGGTGTTTCCCCGGGAGGGGCGGCAGTTGTGTTGGATGTTAACACAGGGCAAATTTTGGCGATGGTCAGCTATCCCACATTCAACCCCAGTTTATATAACCCCGGCAGTGTTGCCCCAGATCGTGCGACGGAATTAAGTGCGATTTTTAACAGCCCGCGCGGTGTATTACGCAACCGTGCTGTTAGTGAACAATTCTCACCTGGCTCTGTTTTTAAACTGATTACGGCTGCTGCTGCTTTGAACGAAGGTTTAATCGCCCCTGGCGATATCTATGATTGTAAATTGTCTTGGGATGGTACTCAATATGGTGATACACAACCAGAACGACTGGATTGGCGCGCCACTTTAACTGACGAAGGCTATGAAGAAGCCGGACCAATTACGCCTGCACAAGCTATAATGGCATCTTGTAATCCATTTTTCTGGGAATATGGCACACGGCTTTATCTGGAAGTTGGGAACGATCAGATTGCATCATATGCTGAACGCATGGGGATTCGCCCAGACTACAACATTACCACCCCGGAAGGATACAGAAGCCTACCATATAACCAGGCAAGCGGAGTTATCACCATACCAACTAATGTTGAAATTGCCATTAACGAGTCGATTGGACAAGGTGATGTAGCAGTGTCTCCTTTGCAAATGGCAGTTGTCACCGCGTCTATTGCCAATGGTGGCACGGTTTATCGCCCATACATTGTACAAAGTGTGGGTGATCCTGATGCCCCAGTACACACATTTGAGCCAGAAGTCATTGGCACATTTGATTTTGAGCCTGGTGTGTTAGAAGAAATTCAAGAAGGGATGTGCGGCGTAACCAGCGTGGAAGGTCTTGGTACAGCGTATGGGCGTTTTGTCAGCAGCAATAGTGAATATAGCTATACAGATGTCACCGCTACCTATGCGGCTTGTGGTAAAACTGGAACAGCTCAAACCGCTGCTAACCCCAACGCCTGGTTTGTGGTTTATGCGCCAGCAGAAAACCCACAGATCGCCATCGCGGTGATGGTTGAACAATCACTAGAAGGCTCACAAGTAGCAGCACCTATCGCGCGGCGTATTTTGGACGATTATTTTAACGCACCCCGTGCCAGTTATCCTGAGTGGTGGTCTATCCCACCGTTTGAACCGCTGCCTTCTGGCGCACAAGCTGGTTAAGCACTCATCTCCGCTACGATGTAGGCTTTTTTAATACGAGCATATAACCAAGGGGATTATGCTACAATCAAACAAAGCTACACCCTTAATCCAACAAGTGAGGCACTAGCATGAGACAATTTGTACTCGTATTGCTTTTATGTATCAGTTTTAACATCGCACAAGCCGACCAGACTGATGACGCACTGGATTCAACCGAAATTCCCATAGCAGACCCGGTTGACTTAGCGCAGCGATTACTTGGCGTTGATGTCATTGAACCACCTCCGAGCACCCCACCGAACTATCAAATTGGAGACCAAGAGGCATTTTGGGTGTCAAACTCATATACTATGGAGACTTTTTCTGTTCCCGCTACGCTCAAAGTCATAGGGGAACATGTCTATCTATGGGTCGATAATACGGCATCGTTAAATCAAGATGATCTGGAAACATTAGCTGCGGCGTTTGATGAATCAATCTATGAACCAACCCGCCAACTATGGGGAAAAGAGGACTCGCCGGGT
>RFHA01000494.1 GCA_003696565.1 Chloroflexota bacterium | reverse complement strand
TGATGAGCTTTGGTCTGTTCATTGGCGCGTCCACCCAACCCGCCTACGCCGTCAACTGCGATGGCTTGCCCACTACTATGATTAATGGAAGTCCTATAACTCAAGGAACTATTGAGGCTGGTGATTACATTCTCATAGATAATTGCATTATTGAAGGGATATTCACTATTTCTAAGGGCACAGTCACGATCAATGGTGATGGTTTTATTATCGATGCTAACGGATCGTATCCAGTTTTCATAGTTTCAAATGGCGCAACACTAGAGCTTAATAATGTTATTTTGCTTAATGGTAGTGCTGATTCTGCTGGAGCAATTCTCAACGAAGGTACACTCACTATCACAAATAGCGCGTTTATCAATAACGTTTCTAACTCTTACGGGGGGGCAATTTTCAATATGGGTGTAGCGTTCATTTATCACACTAGTTTTATCGGAAATTATGCTCAATCGGGCGGTGGCGCAATTGCAAATCAGGGTACACTCACGATCATTGGTAGTAAATTTGATGGCAATTCAGTAGGTGATGGCGATTTGGGTGGTGGAGCGATCTTCAATTATTTTGATGGTACGGGTACTGTTTATAATAGTGTGTTCAACAATAATTCTTCTGCTAGTAAGGGTGGGGCAATTGTGAATGTAGGTCGGTTTTCAATTGCAAACTCCATACTTAGCAACAATTCAGCAGCGAACTCAGGTGGAGCAGTGTATATGGACGTATCGAGCAGGCTTAGGATGTTCAATAATACACTCAGTGCTAACTCAGCTAATAGTGGTGGTGCGATCTATAATAATTATGGTTCGATTGCGCTGAATGATACTAATATTATCGATAATACCTCTACGGATGGTAACTGCTCTGGTAGTGGTTTTGTCTATGATAATCGCAATAATGTTGACGATACAAACACCTGTGTTGCGAGCGATAATACAACGAGTAATCTAGTCATGGTAACACGAGTTAACATGGTGCGTATGTACCTATGGTTATGGCTGGTGCAATGATGAATGCGGGCACG
>RFHA01000493.1 GCA_003696565.1 Chloroflexota bacterium | reverse complement strand
TGCGGTAACGTAACAATCATTGGGAATGGTGCTACTTTGGAGCGTGATACGAATGGCATTAATCCACCGCTGTATCGTCTCATTGGAGTAGATGGTAATGGAACGCTTAACCTACAAAATGTGACGCTACAAAATGGCAAAATTGATGGGAATGGTGGCGCAGCATTACTGGTTATTGGTGGAACAGCTATTTTGCATGATGTCACAATACTGAATAATGACGCTACAGACCCTGACCTTAATAGTGGATTCTTGAGCAGTGGTTCTGCGGTCTATAATTACTTCGGCACACTTGAACTGAATCGGGTTACGATAAGTCAATCTGACTCCGTAGCCAACTTGGGTGGTGGTGCCATCAACAGTTGGGGTGGCTCATTCATCATGCGTAATAGTGATATCTTCAACAACACCAGCTATCAAAATGGTGGAGGTGTTTTTGTTAGAACACCAAGCCTCATGGAACTGGAATACAATGAAATATATAACAACACAGCACCGAATGCTGGTGCGTTAGAGTTCGACGGATCACCCTCCCAGAATACCTTCGCAAATTTCAATTGCATCTACAACAATAGCTCTGTCGCCGTCAATGCTACCCAATCGCCGCAACTTGATGCTGAACTCAACTGGTGGAATGGCTCTCCCAGCACTGGCAGTAATGTTGATGCTGACCCAGCTGTGCAGACTCAACCTACAGATTGCAATAGCCAAACAGCCTGGCAGCAGGTTTTGCCTACGCCGACACCTACACCAACCTTCACGCCCACACCAGCACCAACCCTAGCAAGTTATGGCATTTCACTGATATCTGATGGTCAGGCATGGGTTGCTGCTGAGGAGACTAATATCCTTAATGGGGCTAATAGGGTTTCAGATGCTTTATCTCTTTTCAACACCGCTGGCGCAACACCTTCGGATAGGTTCAAGACAGTCATGGGTACAAACATCACTTTTCTACGGCTGGCTTCTAATCAACCTCAGGGAACTTCATACGGTGTTTATTACAAGACACCGGACGGCTTTTGCGAGGTCTGGGATCCAACAGATGTTATTTCTACAATCGTTGTAGCATGTCGTGGATTTATGCTCCAAACGAACTCCTGGATAACAAACGGGCTGGTAACAGAATATGCCGTTGTTCATGAGTTGGGACATGTTTTAGATATACGTAGTGGCACTGATCTAAGAGGATACGTTGGTAATACATCACAATTCTTCTTGGCTGATTGTAGCGGTAGTAGAGTTATGGGTGTATCAAGTGGTGCTTCATGGGCACGAGGTCAAAGGGGATGGGGGAGTTCTGATCCTGATACAGGATCAGGACAAGAAATTTCCCAATTTCAGCAGAACCCTTATGATCAAATGAGCGATGTCGAGGCCGCTGCTGACATGTTTCTTAACTGGGTTTACCGTCGTACTACAGATGCTGCCCCAACTGGAATAACGTCCAATTTCGATCCTTTAACTGCCGATAGCCCAGCCCCACAAGCAGCATGTAATTATCCTGACAGTGGGACTTGGATAGGTTTCAGGAACATCGACCGTTTTGGGATGCTGCAAGCGACCGAAAAACCAGGCAATGTGCGATACTGGTGGATGGAAGGGACCCTAGAACGCATATTTCGTGATGAAGGTTGGAAATAGTTTTCGAATATCTATCTAAAGGAGTTTGGTAAATGTTCCGGAACGGACATATAAAATGGCAAAGTGCCAATCTGATCGTCATTCTGACAGCTAGTATCATATTTCTATTCTCTGTTGTAGAAATTACTCAGGGACAAGAGATCTCTCCTGACCAGCCTCGAAGTATCAAATGGAGTCCGGAAGGTAATCAATTAGCAGTAGGTTATGAAAATGGTGGTCTCGGCGTTTATAATGTTTCAGATTCGTCGCTAACCTTTTTCATTGATGCACATAATGCAGCAATATTGACGATTGATTGGAGTCCAGACGGAAGTCTGATTGCTACTGGAGGTGCATTTCCAGATAATTCACTTCGAGTCTGGAATACTAGCACAGGCAATATGGAATACGAATACCTTGACTTAGGTTCGGATGTACTTGCTATTGCTTGGAAACCAGATGGCACCCAAATTATCGCAAGTGCGGCAGAACCTTTCAACCGTCAACATAGTGCTATCGTTGTCGATCGTAGTACGTGGGAAGCGTCACCAATAACACTAGGGACAGTTTCGGCTATTGATTGGAGTCCAGATCTCACGCAGATTGCAATAGCTCGCATCAGCGATGTTCGCGTAATCGATGCGATAAGTTTTGAGACGCTCAACCAATATGCGTTACCATCTGAGATGTACAGATCTAACTTACAAAATCAACCTACAGGTGTCACATGGCATCCAAATGGTGAGTCGTTTGCAATTGCAATGGGTGATGCTCGTGTCTTTCTGTATGAAGTAAGCGTTATAGATCCTATTAGCACTTTCGTCGCCAACGACTACAGAGGTGATGATCGTTTCCTTGGATGGATTCATGCACTTAATTTCGACATCACTGGTCAAACTTTGACAAGTATCAGTGGTGACGGAACAATACGCACTTGGGATGTTCAAGCAGGGACGTTACTCACAGAACAGATAGGATACCCGAACTACGCCGCTGATTTCAGTCCATTAAATGTTCGGGTTGCGTTGGGAGTGGTAACCACTGATACATCACAGTCTCTCAATCTACAAGCAGAAGCTATACAAATACCAGATATTAGTGTATCCATATTGGTGCTTAATCCCACAATAGCATCATTGGAAGAACTTAGCGAACAATGCAACGTTCCTGTCACAATGACAGAGAGACTTGTTCAAGAAATTGAAGAAGCCAATAGCGAAGCAATCGAGAGTGAAATTACAGAGCTATCAAACGTTATATCTGAAGCTTGTGAAGCAGATTTACGTGCTTTGCTAGAAGCGATACAAAACCAATAATTGTGTCTGTGGGGGTGTATCTGCGTAGGTACGCCCTCATGAATGATTATTATTACGAATGAGATATGGGGTAGATGATGTCAATGTTCAGGCTGACACGCGGTTCGCCGTTCTTGTTGATCCATGGACTCGACCGCATTCACGTAGCCTCACACTGGCACAGTGAACCCTTGTGCAAATATTTCATCGCCACTACGTCTACAAGACCGTTCCAGCAGTTTACACGTACCCAAAAAGTCTGCTGTTTGCCGCTGCTGGTCTTGCGGTTGACTGCCATGCTGAAGCTCGCCACACGCTGCTCACCGACTTCTTTCAAGACTGGTGTGCTGCCGACGTACCCGGTCAAGTTCAAACTCATGCTGCTGCCCATCATAACCTCCAAATTTGATCTGCGTTTTCGTTTCATCACCTGCTGGCGATTTCTGACCTCGCCCACATAGGCGCATCAGGCGGAGGTGTCACCCATCGGGAGCTAGCCGTTTTTGTTGAGCAATGCCAGAGCCGCACGCGATCCGCATAGCCTGACACCAAGTCATAATACATCTGCTTGCGATCCGAGATCGCCGCATCGACATAGGCGATAGTTTCCGCCACCTCTCGCAGTGAAGCGTTCTCTGCCTGCTTCGCGTCATCCCGCTGTGCCGTAAACTATCCAACTGCCAGCACGATGTTGAGATTGAGGATCGTCTGCTGTGTTTCTGTCGGCAACGTCTCGATTACCTGTGTGCCTAAAAAGAACACAACAACCAGCAGCAAGTCTATGATAAACCAGGAAATCGAGTTGAAAGGTGTTTTCATTGTTCTAAGGTTCTGTCCAGCCCTAGATTTATGTACAAGTAGGAGTGAGAATTTGTTGTATTTGTATCGTTCGGCGACATCGTCACCCTGGTTGTATTTTTATATGCACAAAATTCATCACTCCCACCTACATATCTTTTACAATATAACAACTACAAATCGTACTTCCCCCCACCCGACCTTAGCGGGTAGAGGAACGCATCAAAGTTTCTATAGAAAGCTGTGGTCGTACTGTCCAACGTTGCCAACCCTAGGTTATCATGTCGATAACGGGGCCAAATAGCATTGCCATAACTAGAAAGCCCGCTGTCTTCAATAATATTCATCG
>RFHA01000492.1 GCA_003696565.1 Chloroflexota bacterium | reverse complement strand
CATTGATTCAGGCGGAGCAATCGGCCTCGGAGACATTTTGGACCAATGTGCAAACAGCTTTGGATAACCCATCCCAGTGAGGATAAGGAGTAAGGTATGCCAACTTCAACGATACCATATGATCCGAGTCTCGTGCTTGGAATGATTGTTGATCCAAACAAAATAACAGAGTTAGAAGCGATTGCCGATTTGCAAAAACCTGTAGACGCGGAAAGGGATCATTTTAATGCATTATTGCGACAAAAACTAAGCCTTGATATGACCATGCGCGAACTGATCAGTTTGGGCGCCACACCGGATCAACTCGAAGAACTGAAACAACAAATCAACAAGCTCATGGGAGATATTACCAAAACCGCAGGGAATTTGGCCAAAGCTGTGATAAAAGCTGAAGCGGCAATTGCCAAAGCCAAATCAAAGCAAGGGCAAAAACAAATTAGCAGCCAGCTCCAGAGTCCAATTGATTTTGCGGCGTCACAACTCCAAAGTATGCCGCTCAGCGCTGACACGATGAATATGGATGTTCAGTATTTTCGATATGAGGATAATGAACAAACGACTCGCAGTACGGCGAATTCTATTTCCACCTTCGTCGGCGCAAAGGTTAGCTCTTTTCTCGGCCCCACTTATGGGGCTTCTGCAGGCGCGTCCGCGCATGAAGCCTCTACCTCCGCTTATGATAATCACGGCGTATTCGGCACGCTCGTCATTTGCGCAAACTGCACCAGTCGGGAAGCTCAGATTTTTTCTCCGCTAAAACTCGATCCCGACGCGGCGGTTGAATCTTATGTTTTTTCTCAGAATGGCGGGCAAGACTCCATGCCGGTGGGAAACTGGCAAAAGATGAGAAAAATTGCGCTGGCAGGTATCAGCAAGGATGATCAAAAATCCGCGATGCCCGTCATTGTTGGCGCGTCGTATGGCTCCAGTTTTGTTGGATTCGTCCATTTTGAAAAGGTCGAAGACTCCAGTAGTTCACAATCGTCTTCGTCTGTTGCAGCTCAGGCGCGGGCTGAGGTGGAGACAGACCTCTTCTTTAGTTCTATTTCAGGTTCTTTTGGGTTAGACGCGCAGTCGGCCAATAGCATCAAGCAGTTGTTGAGTACCTCGGACATTCAGTCTCATTGCTCTCTTATCACAATGGGGTTAATTCCGTCGATTAAGTCCAACAATGTGACCACTGCGGTCAAGGCGCTTCAAGGCGATCCCAAATCACGAATGGAAGAGTTGGCGGCCATGCAGGATGCCAGCAATTCTGGAGTTTCGTCTCTTGCTGCAGCGGGAGCTGCGGCTAAAAAAGGGCAATCAATTGAGCAAATGAAATCTGACTATATCAAGTCGTCTGTTGAAGCTGTTGGCGATCTGGATAAGTCCAACAACCAGGTTATCGACCTGAATTCGCTGATGATTGCTTTGGACGATTACGTCGCCAAAGCCGGGGATGGAAAAACAGGCGTTCCGATCAACTATTACCTGAAATATGTAACAAAACGAGACATCGCGCTGGAATGGATGCAGAAGTATTATCCAAACGAGTTACATGAAACAGTTGACAGTAATGGTAATGGAAGTAGTTAATCAACTTGAAGTTTGATGGGTTAAATGGAACAAGGAGCTGAGAAAATGCCAATGCCACCTTATTTATATCATGCTACACCTGAAGGCAACGCCCAAAGTATAACCCAGAACGGCCTAGAACCCCGTTCAGTAGGAGGAGAAGAAAGACCGTATCTATCTATGTCCGGAACACTACAGGGAGCTACAACACTAGGAAGGCAGGCCAGCGACATCATTTTCAGAGTGCAAAGCGTAAATTTGAATGCTAATTTATGGAGCCAGCGTGGAGCAGGTAATAATGAATGGCGGGGAACCGAAGTTATAGCTCCACAATTTCTGGAATATAGACGGAACTTAGGCAATTCCACACAAACGCAATGGCGAGCTGTAAACTTATATCCGCAGGGAATAAGAGGTGCTTTATAGCCTCCAACAATACTATGATATAACACATCGCTCCATTCCAGGCTCCAAATGTTATCTCACATGGTAAACGAAGAATTTACCATTCACCGTTCACCATTATATCCTTTACTATTTACCTGAGTTGACCCTTTCTGCTTCCTACTTTAGTTTCCGCTAAGTCGGAATTGACAAAAAGCCTTGAGCAATCACTCAAAGCATAGAACATTAAAAAATCGGTTGAAAAACCGTGTTAAATTGAT
>RFHA01000491.1 GCA_003696565.1 Chloroflexota bacterium | reverse complement strand
GTTGGCTGGATTGATTGCTTGGCCAAAGGCGATCATATTGGGCGAGGCATTTATACACGTGGCACCCACTATGATCCCCCTCTAGGAAATGGTAAATATCCAGAAGCTAAACCAATTTTTTCTATGCCTGTTGATTTGCCTAGCTTTGCGGTCAATACGTTTACAGTTAGGGCATTTAATGAAGTATATTATCGCGCGATGATGACAGATTATGCCCGTTCTATCTCGCATTATGATCCTTTTTTCTATCCACTAGATACGGTTAATAATTGGAATCGCTTTTATGGTAAACAGGGATTTTTACAATGGCAATGTGTAGTGCCATTAGAAGCGCGTGAAGCAGTGATAAGCATCTTAGAACGCATCGCGCATTCTGGACAAGGTTCACCATTAGTAGTGTTGAAGACTTTTGGAGATCGACGTTCGCCCGGTATGCTATCATTTCCACGTCGTGGCATTACCTTAGCATTGGACTTTGCGAATCGTGGACAGTATACTTTTGATTTGTTAAATGAACTTGATGCAATTGTACGCGAAGTAAAAGGGGCAATTTACCCAGCAAAAGATGCGCGGATGAGTTTTGAAACTTTTGCGGTTAGCTTTCCTAATTGGGAAGAATTTGCACAATATGTTGATCCTAAGTTTTCGTCAAGTTTTTGGCGACGTATCATGGCAGGAAGAAACTAAATGTTGAAAATACTGATTGTTGGGGCCACATCTGCAATTGCACATGAAACGGCTCGTTTGTTTGCTGCTGATCATGCTGAGTTATTTTTGGTTGGGCGTAATCCTGATAAGCTCGAAGCTGTGAGGGATGATTTATTGGTGCATGGTGCTGCTCGTGTTGAAACTTATGCTTTAGATTTAGCTAATCTAGCTCAACATCAGGCTATGCTAGACACAGCTATTGAAACTTTAGGTGGATTAGACGCAGTGCTCATCGCACATGGTACGCTAACTAATCAGCAGTCGGCTCAACAAAGTGTTGAAGAAACTCTGCGCGAATTGAACATCAATTTTTTAAG
>RFHA01000490.1 GCA_003696565.1 Chloroflexota bacterium | reverse complement strand
GGTGCCTATTGGTTTGTATCGGACTACGCCAGACGGCCGTATTTTGGATGTAAACGAGGCAATGGTGCATATGCTGCGCTATCCCGACAAAGAAACTTTACTTCAGGAGTCTGTCATCAACCTGTATGTGTCTGCCAATACCCGCGACGATTGGAAAAACCAGCTTTCGCTAAGAGATGAGATTTACCGGCTGGAAGTGCGATTGAGGCGTTACGATGGCACAGAGATTTGGGCAGAAGATGTCGCGCGGGCTGTCCGTGATGAACAGGGCGATATTTTGTTTTATGACGGCTCTCTGCAAGACATTACGGATCGAAAAGAAGCCGAAGAAGCATTAAAACGACGGGAATATGAATTGCAAACGATCATTTCCCATTTACCAGAGGGGGTGCTGCTGCTGGATGGTGATCACCATATTGTCATGGCGAATCCTGCTGCCCAAAAGGTGCTGAATTTGCTGGTAAACGAAGCCCAGCCGAAACTGGAACTTTTGGGGGATACACCGCTGGAGGTGTTGGAAAATGAGGCAGGACAGCCCTGGAAGGAAATTAAACCGGCAGATGATAAAGGGAGCGAGATGGTGTTTGAGGCAACGGCCGTTTCCCTGCCCGGTGACGCCGAAAAATCACACATCGGCTGCATCATCGTCCTGAGAGATGTAACAGAAGAGCGCCAACGACAGCAGTACCAGGCCGCACAGGAACGCTTGGCAACCGTTGGTCAAATGGCCGCTGGTATTGCCCACGATTTCAACAACATCATGGCCGCCGTCGTCCTATACGCCCAACTCATCAGACGAACGGAAACCCTAAGCCCGCGTTACCAACGATACATCACCACCATTGAAGAACAGGCAAACCGCGCTGCCGAACTAACCCGGCAAATGTTGGACTTTAGCCGCCGGTCTGTACTAAGCCGGCAGGAAATGGACATCTTGCCCTTCCTGAAAGAAATTTACAAACTGTTGGAACGAACCCTGCCAGAAAATATCAACTTGCATTTAGAATACGACGAAGAAAAACTAATTATTAATGTAGACCCCACTCGCTTCCAGCAAATTTTGATGAATTTGGCCTTAAATGCCAGAGATGCCATGCCGCAGGGCGGTGATTTAACCATTAAAGCGTCGCGGTTGGTGGTAAAACAGCAAACGGCCGCACCCATGCCCAACATGCCACCGGGCAACTGGCTCATGCTCACTGTACAAGATACAGGCCAGGGCATACCAGAAGACCATTTGCCGCGCATCTTTGAACCATTTTTTACAACAAAAGGGCCAGATAGAGGAACCGGGCTGGGACTTTCTCAAGTTTATGGCATTGTCAAGCAGCATGAAGGCTACATTGACGTTTCCAGCAAGGTAGGGGTGGGCACAACGTTTATCATTTATTTGCCGATCAGTGAGTTTCAAGAGTCGATTTTGCTGCCTGCGCCAACCCAGAAAATGTTTGAAGGACATGGCGAGCTTATTCTGGTGATTGAAGATAATGTTCCGGCGCGGTTGGCCTTGTGTGAAGTGCTGGAAAATGCTGGTTATAAAACGTTGGCTGCGGGAAACGGCCGTGACGCTTTAACCCTCTTTGACGAATCGACACAAAAAATCTCCCTGGTATTAAGCGATTTGG
>RFHA01000489.1 GCA_003696565.1 Chloroflexota bacterium | reverse complement strand
GTATAAACGTCTCAGTTGCATCCGTCTCAAAGCGCTATTGAATTTGTCCTATGAAGAGATCGGCCTTTATTGTGGGTTACATTGCGGTACAGTAGGTAGGTACATTCGAACTTATCGCAGCGAAGGCTTGGAAGGATTATTAGCGACCCATTACAAGGCTCCGCTTAGTGAGTTGGAAGCCCATGGTGCCGAGATCGAGGCAGATTTTGACCAATCTCCCCCTTTGAGTATAGCCGAGGCTCGCCACCGGATCAAGGAAAAGTACCAAATAGAACGAAGCCCTACTCAGGTTCGGGCGTTTCTGCGGCGACACGGCTATAGTTGCCGAAAATTAGGCCACATTCCAGCCAAAGCTGATCCTGAAGCCCAACAGGAGTTTATCACCCAACAGCTTGAGCCTCACTACGAGCAAGCCCAAAGGGGAGAACGACATCTGTTTTTTATGGATGCGGCTCATTTTGTGCTGGGGGCCTTCATTTGTTATGTCTGGGCTAAAACCCGATGCTTTATTCGATCTGCTGCTGGGCGCAATCGCATCAATGTCCTGGCCACAGTCTGCGCCATCACCCAAGAAATCTTCTGTGTGCACAATACCGAGAAAATCAATGCCCAGGTCATCATGGACTTTTTGCAAAAACTGCGCATACACTATCCCAAATTACCCATCTCCATTGTCTTGGATAATGCTCGATATCAACATTGCCAGGCCGTCAAAGAGCTAGCTAAATCATTAAGTATTACCTTGCTTTTTCTACCCCCATACTCCCCTAATCTCAATCTAATTGAGCGACTATGGAAGTTTGCCAAGAAGAAAGTCCTCTATGCCAAATACTATGATACGCCTCAGAAATTTCATCTGGCTGTCACAGACTTTTTTGATCATGTTCACCTTAACTATAAAACAGAATTGAAAACACTTTTATCTTTCAAGTTCCAAAATTTTGACAAAAAAAAACTAATTATTTAGCCCGTGTAAGGTATAAAAAGTGAGCCACTTTCCGGGTTCACCAGCTTTGGAGGTCGGCAGGGCGGGCATCGGGCGGGGCTGCTTTTTGGGGGGAGCGGGCGCATTTCCCCAAAAATCCCTATCTTCCCTACCCGTTCTTTGAATGGCCAGGGCCTGGAAATGGGGCCCGCTCTTCCGCCACACCCGCTCTCCCTTCGGTCTTAGACCGGGAGGACTGACCTCCACCTCTGGAGTGGAAAACCGCCACCGCTACAACGGCAAGGAACTGCACGATGAACTCGGACTGGGATGGTATGATGATTGGGCCAGGATGTATG
>RFHA01000488.1 GCA_003696565.1 Chloroflexota bacterium | reverse complement strand
GCTTATTACGTACCAATAAAGACTCAGGCTCCATTTCAACTACCAAAGTACCACAACCCAATTCCTCACATTAGAAACATGCTGGCATATTTTTTAAATGGAGGATAAATGTTTAGAATCCCTCTAAAACTCTCAAGACGGCAGCAATTTATTTTTGTGCTTGTTTGGTTGCTGGCTGCTTTGTCTGTCTTAAACTTATGGCCATCGGGTGATCAAAATGAATTCAAAACCATTACCCATGAGCGATACGGTTTTTCACTTCAATATCCTGCAAGATGGCGTGCCGCTCTATATGGGGAGAATGGTTTGCGAGGAAACCGGGAAACCAAACTTCGGATTACAGGTTCTGGACTTGAAGCTTTTAGTGTAAATGTTTACTATCAACAACTTGAGCATCCGACAATGGAAGATGCCATCAAACTAACAGATGCTTATATAAAAAGAGGAGATTTTTATGCTTCTAGCGAAAACCTGCCATTATGTACGCTAAGCGAACGTTATGAAGAGTTGTTAAAGAACAAGATTGTTATCAAACAAAAATATAACTGTCATGACAGTTATTACTATCAAGTTTTATTTCCACGACAGAATGACATTATTATCATTGAGTATGAAGCCTCATCTGATGTGTATGAAAAATACTTACCTGAATTTGAAGCGATTGTAAACAGCTTCACTCCGCTAGATTAAATAACGGGTATGCTGACATATTTGGACGACACCAGCGCCATCCGGCAGGGCAACGGCACGGTGCAGCAGACCCGCTACCTGCCCTTTGGCGGCTACCGGGCGGGCAGTGGCCCCAACCCCATCACCAGCCACGCCTACACCAGCCAGCAGGAGAACATGGACATTGGCCTGTACTATTACAATGCCCGCTACTACGCCCCCACCCTGGCCCGGTTCCTCAGCGCCGATACCCTTGTGCCCGACCCGCAAAATCCGCAATCGCTGAACAGGTACGCCTATGTGCTGAATTCGCCCTTCAATTACACCGACCCAACGGGACATTGCGTAGAAAATTATGCCGGCAAAGACGATGAGTTACTTGCTTACTGTCGAGATTCCGTTCTGGAATTGGCCCGTTTTTGGGCTGAAAATTATGAGGAGGATTTTACTGAGTATGTACAATGGATGATGATGTATGCTGACATCGACCTTGTCCTTGATACATACACTCAATTTGGTCTGGACCCATTACCTGACAATCCGGTAGAAATTCGGCAGCAGCAATGGGAAGGATGTATGCCTTTACAAGGTGGCGGCTTGAATTGTCCTCCGGAAGGCGGTTGGCCTGAATACATACCATCAGAGTTCAATGAGAAGGAGTTGGGAATTTGGTTGTTGAAAAAGGGTTTAGGCGTCGTCGTAAACATAGGTGTTGGCAAAATTATTAATAATGATAGCTTAGCCTTTATTGTAGGCAGAATTGTCAATCACGTTATTACAAATCAGGCTGTAGATGCCTATTTCATTGAAACCACTAATAAATCATTAGACGTTATGCCTAACCATGTGCCAGGTCCCATAGGAGTAAATTTGTCTTATATGCAACCGCCATTTTTGATATTAACTCAATCAACCACGCCACATTGGGATTATGCCGCACCTTTATGGTATAGATGGAAGGAATATGAGAAATGAGTAATACTCGAACAACATTAAGTTTTGCTCTTGCTATTGTGGTTTTTATAATTTTTTTGTTTATTGAAGGGGTTAGTGAGGCATTATGCAATAGCTTTGTTGTTATTTTGGGCATCTACATTGCAAGAGCATTAAGTAACTCACAATCGCGGGGATAGATCCACCTGCTGTCGCGCGGTCTTCCACATGTGTTGTGGTTGGCGTCGGCGCAACTTGCGCTGCCGTACCACCTGTTTCAGTCATCGAGTTAGTCAATTGCGTGGTGGGTGGCGGGGGCAGGGGAAATTGTCAATTGTTTATATTTTCATTGCTTTCCCTTTATAGTTGTTTGGGGAGGTGGCTTGCCTATTTCAGTAATTGAGTTAATCAGCCTCTCCACATCATCCAGCGTGTAACGCATGCCATTGCCGGGCAAACCGTGGCCGTGCGCGTCAGCGGCGACCCGGACCCAGCCAACAACGGCCTGCACCACCTCTATACCGACCACCTGGGCAGCGTCAGCGCCATCCGGCAGGCCAACGGGGCCGTGCAGGCCACCCGCTACCTACCCTTTGGCGGCTACCGGGCAGGCAGCGGCCCCAACGAGCTAACCGACCACGCCTACACCAGCCAGCGGGAGAACATGGACATTGGCCTGTACTACTACAACGGCCGTTACTATGCCCCCACCCTGGCCCGGTTCCTCTCCCCCGACACCATTGTGCCGGACCCGGCCAACCCACAGAGCTTTAACCGGTATTCATATGTACTCAATTCTCCTTTGATTCTGACTGATCCCACAGGGCATT
>RFHA01000487.1 GCA_003696565.1 Chloroflexota bacterium | reverse complement strand
TTGGTTAAATCACGGTTGTCATCTTCCGGCAAGCGCACTAAGTCCATGGGGGTCATCTGCTTCAGTTGTTCCAAGCTATAACCAAATTGCTGGATAGCGTTTTGGTTAGCATGCACAATAAACCCTGTATCTGCATCATAAACAAAAATCGCTTCTGGGGCGTGTTCAATCAATGTCCGAAAGCGGCTTTCAGTTTGACGTAGGGACTCTTCCGCTTGTTTACGGTCATGAACATCTTGCAAAACCCCTAAAATCTGTGTCAGATTGCCGGCTTCATCCCAATGAAACAATGTAATGTGATTCTGAAACCATCGCCAAACCCCGTGTTTATCTTTTAGGCGCATTTCAAACACAACATCTGTGGCTTCTCCTCGCTGTATTTTCTTCAAATGCTCAACAATCTTCGGTAAATCATCAGGATGAACATAGGTTGAAAGTCCCTCAAACGATTGTTGATAGATCTGTGCTTGTGTCGTCCCTAATACACGCTCTAATGCGAGATTAGCATAGATATTGCGTTGCTCAATCAGATCATAAACATACACAATATCTGGCATCAGATTGGTAATTTTTTGCTTAAAATGCTCGCTTTGTTGCAGTTCAGAATATAAACGAGAGTTTTCAATTGCAACAGCAGATAAATCTGCAAAACTCGCCAATATCTTCATATCCGCTTCGGTATAGACCGCATCCGGGGCATCCTTAAGGACGGAAATCACCCCCACTACCTCATCATCTAAGATCAGAGGCACAGCCGCAATATGCCGCACAGGTTCATGTAAATTTGAAATGCGATGTGCCCATTGATGATAGTTATAGACAATCTGCGTTTGACGTGTTTGCCAAACAATGCCCGTAATACCGACTCCCTTTGTAACGACAATATCATCATAAAACCGCTCCTTAAAACCGTAAGCAGCACTCTGACGCATGACCTGTGTATCAGGATCAACTAAATAAACAAACCCACGATCACCACCGATGAGCTTAACCGCTCGTTCAATAATTTGTGGCATCAACTGGTTAATATCCCGATAGCGTAATAGATCTAACGTCGTTTGATGAAGGGAATCGATATATTGTGGTAAAGACATAATTGTTATAAACCCGGCTCGTATGCGATGAGTCGTTTCCGCCAGTCATCTGGCATTGGAATAGTACATTCGTGCTTATAATTATAAACAACTCCCACCGCTTTGCATGTCGCGGCTAACTTGCCACTAGGCGTTACAACTTGGTGCATCATATCAAAGCTCTTATTTCCTAAGCGGCTGCATCGCGTCCAAACGATGACCGTTTTATCCGCCATAATCAGTGGTGCTTTAAAGTCAATTTCGATCCGCGCCAAAATTAACCCCATCTCTGAAGGGCTGCCATCCCACAAGCCTAACTCATTCACATATGTCACTCGTGCCTGCTCAATGTAGGTAGCATACTTAGCATTGTTCACATGCCCTAATGTGTCCAAATCTCCATAGCGGATCGCCAGTTCGATATGATGCTTAAACAAATTATCCATTTATATGTTCTCCTTGTGTGCGTGGCAATGTCACAATGAATCGACTTCCTTTGCCTAATTCTGATTCAACAGAAATGTCACCATGATGATTTTCAACAATTGCCCGTACAATTGACAACCCTAAACCAGTTCCACTAGCTGCCTGGCGATGCTCTTGTGTATCAACCCGATAAAACCGATCAAATAAACGAGGTAACGCCTTAGGTGGAATACCCAGCCCATTGTCTTCAACTATAACGGTTACAGATGACTCATCACTGGATGTTCGTATCGCAATCTCACCACCCACAGGTGTGTATTTAATGGCGTTGGATAACAAATTCGTAAAGACCTGTTCAATAAGCAAGGCATCCGCTTCAATCATCAACAGATCATCAGGCGGTAAATCTAATGTAAAATTTTGCCCTTTTTGTTGTAAGGCGAGTTCATTCATCATCCCAACAGAAAGCAACACTTTTGATAAAGAAACCGGCTCAATGTGTAAAGGGGTGCCGCTTTCTAGGTGTCTTAAATCCAGCAACTGACGGACTAATTGATCCATCTTATTGGCACTGTTGAGTATCTGCTCAGCAATATCCTGGATATAATCTATTGGGGGGTTTGGCTCCAGTAACATGGAGGCATAGCCGATAATAATTTGCAACGGATTTTTAAGATCATGAGAGACCATTTGAAGAATTTGTGCCTGTGTTTCGTTCAACTGCATGATCTTTTGTCGCTGCTGTGCCATCGTCAATTGGCTGTTTACCCGCGCACTGACCTCCTCAACCTTAAAGGGTTTGGTAATATAATCCACCCCGCCAACCTGAAAAGCCCGCATTTTATCTTCAAGTTCATTTAACGCGCTGATGAACATCACTGGAATATGTTGTGTGCTAGGGTTGGCTTTAATTTGCTCACAAACTTCATACCCATCCATATTTGGCATGCTGACATCCAAGAGGATTAAATCCGGTGTCACCGTCTTTAAAATTTCTAACGCTTCTAGCCCGTCTGCTACTTGACTAACCTGACACTTTTGACGTTTTAAAATGCGTGCAAGCATCTCTCGATTTACATCAATATCATCTACCACAAGGACATGTGCTTGTTCGTGTGTCATCTATACCCCAAAATCGCTTATCATTTAAACTCATTATATGTAGTTATCTTGTATCAAGAATTAATCCAAACGAAACTATAACAGGGTCATACATCACTGGTTGCAACTCACCACCAAGTGGTACATAATAAACGCCATCCATCAACGTTAATAGTATCCCTGCCCCTACAACTTGTATTTGAATAGGCACAACATCTAGCCACAAACGTGGCGGGGATTCAAAGGATACCAGGTATAAGCCATCTGGCTCTAAATAGACCAACGTATCTTCAACCCATAAATATGTCCAAATATCTGTTGCAATTTGGCGGGGTTGTGTGCCATCTGCCCGCGCCATATACAATGTATTATCCCATCCCAAATACGCCAAATAATCTGCAGTCCAAATCGGTAGACCAAAGTAACGTGCTGCAACTGTGCCAATTTGCCTTGCCTTGGTTGGAGTCAGCTCCCATAAAGCCACTGGAGGGGAATCCACTTCATGATAAAGCGCATCTGGCGTAGGGATCGCCACGCGAATTGTCGTCAAGTCAATCTGTTGAACATCTGGGTAAAACGGCGCATGCGAGCCAGTTGCCACCGGCGGAAAAGTCAACACGGCTTCCTCAAAAACAATTGTGCCATTCCTGCCTGTTTCATAATCTCCTGGCAATATCCGCACGCCATTCTGCGCAATCCAGCCGCCGCCCGCCACCAGGTTAACCTCACCCGTTTGTAAATCCACTTCATACAACTCATCTGATGGAGCAAGCTGCTCATATTCCTTAAAATACAGTCGTCCATTTACCCAGGTCATTTGCGCAATGTTAATCGAGGGTAGAACTAAGCGGGCAACTTCTCCCTGCCACAACCACAAAGCCCCATTTTGCACATAAGCAACATCACCCGCCGCAGATACCGCCACCTGACTCACCTCGCCAGAGGCGATCAAGCGCGCCTCACCCTGATACCACACATATAAATCCCCATCAATTGTTATCCAAGTAACCAATAAATCCTCTGGTAAACCTAAAACAGACATCCACAGCGTTGCCCACAACATCAAAACAGTCATTTTGACACAAACCCTGAACTCATCCATACTATAATTACTGTAAGGGAGAAAATGCGAACACACAACATATCGTGTAATAATATCTCTCCGCAGTACATCGCTTTAAAGCACAAAAACTGGAGGCAGTCGTCAATTACCACCCGCTAAAGGGGGTGGCTTGCCCCTGACTCCGAGGAGTCGGTGCTTAAGGGACGATTGACTTGCGTCCCATCGTCACAAAGTCCTTG
>RFHA01000486.1 GCA_003696565.1 Chloroflexota bacterium | reverse complement strand
GCCATAATCTCCTGGAAGTTCATGGTTAATTGACTAATTAATCCAATGAACAATGCGCTATAATAACCAATAAATTACCTTTATTAATCAAAGCAGGTTTTTATGACAACACCACGATTAATTTTACATGGTGGAGCAGGTCCCTGGGAAAAAGACAACCATGAGCAAGTTTTAGAAGGTATGCGGCAAGCCATTCAAATCGGTTGGGATATTCTTAAAAATGGAGGGACTGCCCTAGATGCGGTAGAACAAGCAACAATTATTTTAGAGGATCATCCTTTATTTGATGCTGGCGTTGGCAGTTTTTTGAATGATCAGGGTGAAGTTGAGATGGATGCGCTTATCACCGATGGTGCAACGCGGGATTTTGGAGCGATTGCTGCTGTGACGCAAATTAAAAATCCGATCACCCTAGCACGCTTGATCATGACACGTACAAATCATCGCTTTTTTGTAGCAGATGGCGCAGAGCGGATTGCTGTGGAATTTGGAATGCAACTTGTTCCAAACTTCACATTTATCACAGAAGAAGAATTTGCCAATTTCAAAAAACGCTTGGCAAACCAGACTGCTATCGAGCCAGGTAGGGGAACGGTTGGTGCCGTTGCATTAGACCAAAATGGAAATATCGCGAGTGCAACCTCAACCGGCGGCTCACCACATAAGAAAAAAGGGCGTGTTGGGGATGTTCCAATTTTTGGTGCAGGGGGTTATGCAGATAACCGCTTTGGCGGTGCAAGTTCAACAGGAATTGGTGAAAATATCATGCGACATCTGCTATCTAAACATGCAGTAGATCTTATCAGTAGTGGCGTACCAGCTCATGATGCAGCGGTGGCAGCGGTGGAAGCGGTTGCAAATAGTATTCCATCTCCAGAGGTGGGGGTGATCGTGTTAGATTCAAAAGGAAATCTAGGCGCGCATCATACCACAGCCCATATGCCCGTTGCATGGATTGATAAAGACGGCACGCCCCAGGTTAGCATGACCAAGCCTTATAACATCTAAAAACTAAGACGGTACGCGGGGAATGACTAATTTGCGTACCGTCTTAATTCTGAGTTGCGGGCAATTTGACTTCATACCCTTCAGCCCGCTAAAGTCACATCATCGCCTCAAGTTATCACTTTTCGGTCCTTTTTATGGTCACACTGCTCGTGCCGACCAGGATCATGATCGCGTCCGCCCCACTTATGAGTGTGATGTGACCCTGAACACTGTATACTCAGTCTATCTTTTCATTTAAGTTATCATACATTATTGCTTTATTCTTGTGATTTATATCACAATTAATACATTACTTTTGTCACTCCAATGTGTAATTAATCTTCGTTTTAGCCATTTATTATATGCTCTACTAAGATGACATTATAAAGGGCTAATTAGCATGACATTCTACACTCAAATCCCACCTATTGATAACATCTCACAAATTATTGACCCTGCTCATTATTACGATGTTCCGGCTGATTGGTACATTGCCGCGACAGATGTTAAAGGCTCAACACAAGCTGTTGCTAATGGAAACTATAAAGAAGTCAATGCTGTTGCAGCAGCAAGTATCACAGCTTTACTAAACTTAGCACCTAACCAAGATTTACCCTTTGTATTTGGTGGTGATGGTGCCACTATACTTGTGCCGCCGCATATCCTTACCGAAACAAAACAAGCGTTAGTTGCTACCCGCAAAATGGCAAAAGATCAATTTAATTTAACGTTACGTGTCGGTATTATCCCCGTAAAAGATGTTCTGGTAGCTGGGCATCGTATTCGAGTAGCACGCTTACAAATGTCTGATAATTTTCAGCAGGCAATTTTTAGCGGCGGCGGTTTAACCTTTGCAGAAACATTACTTAAAACAAGCCAGCAATATATCCTAGATGAGATAGACAATCCAGTCGCCGATTTTTCCGGCTTTGAATGTCGTTGGAATCCCATCCCTAGCCGTTATGAAGAAACAATCAGCCTGATGATTATGGCGTTAGAGGATGAGCAAGTCTATGCGGAAGTTTTAAATCATATCCAAATAATCTACGGAGATGCCGCCCAACGTCATCCTATTATCAAAGAAAATTTACATCTTGCTCTCCGTCCTGATAAGTTATCTGTTGAATCACGTGTTCGAAAGCAAACACGGCATTGGAAACAGTTGTTTAAAATGTGGCAAGGTTCATTAAAAGCATGGATCGCTATGCGTTTCAACATTCAAGGATGGGGACGTTATAAAGATATATTTTTAGGTGCAACTGATCATGAAAAATTTGACGATACCCTACGGATGACAATTTCCGGTACCAAACAACAACGTCAAAGG
Source organism: Chloroflexota bacterium (assembly GCA_003696565.1). Lineage (GTDB taxonomy): Bacteria > Chloroflexota > Anaerolineae > Aggregatilineales > Phototrophicaceae > DAOTWY01. The sequence goes on along the minus strand of RFHA01000486.1, from coordinate 3,931 downwards.
CTTGAAGAAAAGCTCAATCAACTTTATCAACAAAAAAGACTGGTTTATGGCATACATGCCTCACAGCGCGCATTGGTGACCTGTATCGTTTTTGATTATTTTGGCAGACAAGTTCACTTTGTCGATGGCGAAGATGGTGGTTACACCCTCGCTGCACGTCAAATGAAAGAGCGTCTAAATCAACTCTCTGGACATTAAAATAATCAGCACAGACCAGCATAAAAACGTCACCATATACGCAATTGCCTGCCTTTCGGTTACTTTAAACGTGCCTAAATTAGCAACGAGGATTAATATACCCACCCCAATAACCCATAAGAGTAGCGAATATGGATGTAATTGTCCCACAACAGGAATGATTGACATTGGGATAAGCATTAGCCACAACCAATCTGGTATAAATTGTTGTATTGCGTTAACACGATGCGCTCTATCCGCTTCATATTGCCGCCTACGGCGGAAAATCATCGCTGGTTCATCCAATGTTCTTGAAGCCTGACGATACGATTTTGGTTTTAGGGCTGGCTTACCATCTACCATCAAGCGGTATCCACCCTCTATTGTAGGAATAATGTCACAATCGTGCTGCCCAATCATAAACGCATATTGAATACCACGTGCCCCATGTTTCATCACTGCCTGAACAGGCATTACATTGACACTAATCTCACCATTTTGCGGATTAAAGCGAATGTTATAAGTCGTTCGCTCAAGCTCTATTTGCCAATTGAGCATATTCCGTTAATCCTCACGCTTACGTCGTTTTTTCAACAATTTTGCGCCGAGATTGTCATGTGCTACATCGTCATCAAGTCGTGGCTGAATACCCAGTTGCCCAATAGATTTATGTGGTGCATCCCTAGAAGGCATCACCGGACGCGACATTAAATCTGTTAAATGCTCTTTTACAGTATTCTGTTTTGTTGCACTCCGTGCACGATCTCGCGCTTGCTTCAAGCTAGATAAACGCTCTGCTTGTGTTTCGTCAACCCGCCTACCCCAAACCCAACGATAGAAGCGCACTAAATCCGTCTGGGTCAGCAATAACCGCCTCACGGCAATATCAAACGGCAATAACATCATTGCTGCGAATACTAGCCAATGCCATATAGGTTGTTTGGAATCTGCTGTTTTAATATTATGCAAAAAAACTGCATCAGGTATAGCAGCCAGATCACGCCCGTTTGTTAAATTTGCCATTGATGCCAGCAAATCTGTATCAACTTCACGAATGGCATACTCAGCAGAGTAACTCATTACCCACCCGGTAGTTTGAGACAAGATCAAATCTGTTTGTGTATTTTCCACGGGTGCAACCCGTAAAAAATACGCGCCTTCATTTTCTGGCACAAAACTGCCCTCATAGCGACCAGGTGCAACTTGCCTGAGTTGAACACGCTGTGCAGAACTATCTCCACTATAAACAACACTGGCTTGTAAATCTAACCCATTGAGGAATAACCCCGCATTATCACGCGCATCTACCACAATTCGCGCCAGGTTATCATCCATAATAACTTGTGTTTCCAAATTCTGGTTAGTGCGTTCTGTGATTGTCCAGCGTATAGCTTGGCTCCAAAAAGTTGGGTATCCATCCCAATTCACCCAGTCTGCCCCCCAACGAGATGTAGCATCGCTCATAAATGCCACAGTACGCCCTAAACCATATTGCCAAGCAGCCAAAATAGGATCACTATAGGGTTCGGGTCCACGTAAAATAATTTGCGCAGTTGGCTTGGCGGTTGTCGTCACATATCCATAGAGCTGAGGCGTAGCATCAATGCCCTGCATAATGGGATGAACTGCCGTTAAAACAGGTGCAAAGGAGTTTTCTTGAATATAAGTCCGGGTGGCTAAAACAGCTTCAACAGTAAAAATTCGCGGAATTTCATCAGCATCTTCAACGTTATGATAATATCCTTGCCCCGCATCCGCCATTTCTTGTAAGAACGGGGCTTCATATCCTCCAATAGAAATTACTGATGTTGTAACTCCCGCCTCCTCATTTAAACGCCCTACAAGCTCCACCATATTCCCCTGATCAGCCCCACCGTCTGTCAGTAGGATAATATGTTTACGCTCTGACTCTTCTAAAACAATCTCATCTGAGACTAACCGCATACCCGTGATGATACTAGTGCCGCCACTTGCTCGTAGTGTTGCCACTAGTCGTTGTAATGTATCACGATTTTGTACATCTTGAAGCGGCGCAATCCAATAAGCATCATTGTCAAACGAAACCACACCTGCGCGGTCTGTCGGTTGTAAATACTCCAACGAGCGAATAATAGCTTCCTTAGCTAGGTCAATATATTGTATGCCACTAGGAGAAACAGACCCCATACTACCAGAACGGTCAATCACATATGCAATTGTCAATTGAGGTAATCGTTGTTGATCTTTTATTTGCATCTCAACTGGCAAAATATCTTCCAAAGGCGTTTGGAAATACCAGCCCGGACCATAAGAGTTAGGTCCGCCAACAGCAACCACCCCACCACCCAAATCGCTCACATATGTCGCCAATGTTTCAAGGCGTTGTTCAGGGATATTTAAAGCCGAGACGTTGACCAAAACCACACTATCATACTCAGCTAGCGCACCGACCTGAGCAGGTAACTGATTAGGCGTAATCACATCAACCCGCAAGCCGGCATCAACTAAAGCTGGGACGATATAGCGTGTCTCCTCTACACCACCATCAACAACCAACACTGTAGGAACAGCTTCTACCAAACTATATGCTGATAGTCGATTATTCTCCTCAAACCCATCTTCACCTAATGGATTGACCTGTACAAGAAAATCACGAAAGCCAGATGTGCCACTCCGTAATCGCAAAGTATAACTGCTAATGCCTTGTTGCAGTTCAAGAATCTGCTGATAGACTGGTTCTCCGCCAGAAGACACAATCACTTCAGCCTGTGTGGTCTCCTCAGAAGCAATTGTGACAACTAAATTAAAATCCTGGTTTTCATTTAAGACGGTGGGAACATCAACACGCTGAACCTGGACTTCTGGCGTAGGGGGGCGCGTAAATTGAACATAACTAATTTCAACATTGTTAGCAGTTGCTAACTGGGCGGCAGATAGCGCATCCCCAGTAGTAGGTTGTCCGTCGGTCAAGATAACAATACGCCGTGCGGTATCACTGGGCAACAAGCCTAACGCTGTACGAATCGCATTCTCATAATCTGTATGACCAGTTTGCACAGGAACAACATTAATTGGTGCAAGCTCTCTTGCAGAACTCACTGACCGTGCAATCTGTGCATCACCAGCAAACACAATGACACCAACTAAGTCATCTGGAGCTTTATGATTCAAGCTTGTTTCAATATATTGTAGCGCACTTAAACGTGCTTGCGTCCCCATACTATCAGAAAAATCAACCAGAAAAACAACAGCCAATCGCTCTGATGACTGAACAACTTGAACACCTGCTAATGCCAAAACCAACAACGTAATGATCAGACTACGCAGTATAAGGCTTACACTATCCCGCACACGCCGAAAACGATGACGTGGCATCCCCCAATAACCGATAATTGCCAGTAAAACTGGTAAAAGCAACAGCAGCAACGGACTTGTAATTGTCATAGCTGACCTGACTTATTCAAACACACATCTTCTATTGTAACGTTTGCTGCATCCTAATGCGAAATTGTTAAATTGATGTGGATGAAACACACTAAACAGTGGTGTATAAAGATCAATTTCATGACGACAACACAATTACAACAGTATTTATGTACTGAGCAACAAAAAGACAATCATACCGAGTAAGATTGTCCACAGTAGGTTTTTGGTGCGCCATGCGACAATGATGCTGATCATCCCCGCCATCAGATGTGCGTTATTAAGGCTTATGTCTAAGGTATCATTTGGCATAAACATCTCTGGTACGATAATTGCCGTCAGCACGGCAATT
>RFHA01000485.1 GCA_003696565.1 Chloroflexota bacterium | reverse complement strand
GGCGAGTTAACCATCAGCGTGAAGCGTGTGCTGAACTAAAACCGCTTCAACCGATACACAGCGGGACAGAGGGTAATCTTCTGTCCCGCTTTCTTTTTTTATGCTATTTAGCGCAAATGAGACTTTTTTGTCACGTTTGTGTCACACTTTCCTTATACAATGTGAAACATCAATTAAATTGTAGATTGAGGAGAAAGAAGCCATGAGCCGCAAAGTGCTCGTTCTATTTTTTATGGTGTTGGGTCTTGCTACGTTTGGGGTAACCGCGCAAGATGAGGCAATTCCTTACATCGGAGTAGGGGAAACAATTAGCGGGGAAATTACCAACGGCACCATTCAATATAATGTGACTGCCACAGCCGGGCAGTTGCTTATTATTGATGTTGTCGCAGAAGGATTTGAACCAACAATGGAAGTTGATAGTGTCAGCAGTGGGCGAGAAGTTGCTTTTACATTTGGCACAGAAACCGCAGCAGCTGTCTATTTTGTTGTGCCGGAAGATGGTGATTATACTATCAAAGTACAAGATTTCATTGATCCGGTAACAGGTAGCTATACCTTGCGCGTGCGGGAAGGTGATACATTAACAGTTGGCGAAGAAGTTAGTGGTGATATTGATAACGCTGCCGCCGCTTATAAATTTACCGCTAATGCTGGCTCATTGGTTGCGGCACGGGCTGTAATTGAAGGATTGGACGGTCGTGTTGTCATTAGTGATTTGGATGGTAATGAACTGAAATCAGCTGGAACTAGCTACAGCGGTTCAGAAGCTGTTGTTGAATATCTTGTTCCAACTGATGGTGAATATGTTATCGCCGTAGACATTCGCCCATTTTCAGCTAGCCGTATGGGGACATATACACTCAGCCTGACGGAAATTTCCACAACGCCTATTAGCTATGATACCCCGCTGGATGTAGAGGTTTCTGGTACGGATCGTGTTTATTTATCGTTCGCTGGGAGTGCTGGGGATGTGATTCATATTGTTGCAAATAGTGCCGCTGATTCTGGGGTGGATATTGATCTGGTATTAGTTGGTGTGGATGGTGAAGACTTGTATAGTGATAATTACGATGGCATCGGTAATAATCCAGCGATCACCCGCATTATGTTACCAGCGGATGGGTTATATTTGCTCAAAGTTGTTCCAAGTACCAACAATACAGCGACAGGTCTAGTTACTGTTGTGGTAGAAACAGCGGAATTATTAAACCTGGATGACGGTAGTGTTACGCTCACACTGGGTGATACAGATCGATTTGAGCAGGATTATGTGCGCTTTAGCGGTGAACCAGGTGCCAGCTATACGCTTACTGTTACCCCAGACCGTAACACTGTGAGCTATAACATTGCGATTGGTGAAGGTTTGTTTAGTACGATCAACGCCAACGTGATCAATGGTGATAGTCTTATATTTAATTTTACATTACCGGAAGATTTGGAAGCCGGTTTGGTTGAAATCAGTATTCGTCAGTCTTCTTTCCAAAACACCACTACATATGAGTTGACGCTGGAACCCGCCAATTAAATCACGCAGGGGCGGTTGGCTACCACGCCGCCGCCTCTGAGTCTTGTCAATTAGTAAGCTTTTCCTTTATAATCAACCAGCAGTCAGATGTTACCCATCTGGCTTTATGTCTTTTACCCCATAGCCGTAAGGAGCCGTCCTGATGTTACCAAGTCAACAATGGGCGCGTAACTTCTCAATTCAACCTGACGATATTGACTATCTGGTTAACTTGCTGCTTGAAAAAGAAACCCCGATGACCAGCCAACAACTTGCCCGCATCTTGGTGGAAAAGCGGCTTGCGGATGAAGTCACCGCGCTGGAAGAACGATTTAAGAACACCAAAGTTTATAACCCTGCTGAATCCTACACAGTTGGTAACAAACTTGTTTTTCCTAAATTTGATTTTGCAACTGCTGTCGTCACAGATATTCGGGCAGGTGAAAACCCAGAATATGGTGAATTTGATGTGATGACAGTGATGTTTGATGACGAAAAACTCAAGCGTGAGTTCGCTTTTAATTTTAAGCAACCACATATTTTGAACGAATCAGCAGATGACCTGTCATTCTTTTCACAATCATTGACGGTTGATGAAATTTTAAAAGAAGCAGGAGATCAAATTCTACAAACTGTGGAAGATCACCTCCGCACACACAGCACCTTAATTTCTGTTGCACAAACCTGGTTCCCTAAAGATTTGATGCTGAATGTGGATGAAGGTAGCTTGAATCTAGCGGAGGCAGTCCTGGATTTAGCGGATGGTGGTCCATTACGAACCGAAATCATTTTAGAGCAAATTGGTGGGTTGGGTGAGTCACACATC
>RFHA01000484.1 GCA_003696565.1 Chloroflexota bacterium | reverse complement strand
GTTTCAGTAATCTCTGGGTGATTCTGGGGGGTGCTACGTTTTTCCCCATGCTCAATTCCCCTTCGCTGCCGATGTTTCAGTAATCTCTGGGTGATTCTGGGGGGTGCTACTTGGTGGGTCAATCCGGCTGCCCGCGTTCAGTTTTGGTTTCAGTAATCTCTGGGTGATTCTGGGGGGTGCTACGATAGAAACATTACGACATCAACTACAGTATAAAACAGTTTCAGTAATCTCTGGGTGATTCTGGGGGGTGCTACGGATGACATTCTGTCACATCGTCTGGCCCCGGCGGTGTTTCAGTAATCTCTGGGTGATTCTGGGGGGTGCTACAAGGTGGTGTCGGGCTGCGTTATTGGATGGAAAGCGGGTTTCAGTAATCTCTGGGTGATTCTGGGGGGTGCTACAGTCCTGATTACAGCCAAAATCGCCCCCTAACTAATGTTTCAGTAATCTCTGGGTGATTCTGGGGGGTGCTACGACGGCATAATCATAACAACGTCAAGTTTCCTTAAATGTTTCAGTAATCTCTGGGTGATTCTGGGGGGTGCTACCCGTTTGGCCTGCTACGTGCCACTGATAAACCCACAAGTTTCAGTAATCTCTGGGTGATTCTGGGGGGTGCTACACGGCATAATCATAACAACGTCAAGTTTCCTTAAATGTTTCAGTAATCTCTGGGTGATTCTGGGGGGTGCTACAAATTCTGCTTCCAGCATTGTCATGCGGCGCCGTAGTTTCAGTAATCTCTGGGTGATTCTGGGGGGTGCTACGCATGGGCGGCGGCAATGCTACCGGCTCACCCGGTTTGTTTCAGTAATCTCTGGGTGATTCTGGGGGGTGCTACGTCCTTGAGTGCAAATGCATTCAAAGAGCAATTAAGAGTTTCAGTAATCTCTGGGTGATTCTGGGGGGTGCTACCCGGTAACATCAAACTCAATCGACACGGCCCCGGCGTTTCAGTAATCTCTGGGTGATTCTGGGGGGTGCTACCTTCGTATTCAGATCCCAGCTTATTTTGGCCAACAGTTTCAGTAATCTCTGGGTGATTCTGGGGGGTGCTACTCGGCCGGGGCCGGTTCGATTCGGTTCGATGAATTTGTTTCAGTAATCTCTGGGTGATTCTGGGGGGTGCTAC
>RFHA01000483.1 GCA_003696565.1 Chloroflexota bacterium | reverse complement strand
GTCAGTGCATGGATACTTTTTGCCGCGCTTTTTTCACCCCAAGCGCATCCATCGCATCCGCGAAGCCGCCATTGAGTTAGGGCAGATGGTCGCTGCGGGCACACTCAAACCGATCATTGGCAAAACATTTTCGCTGGAAGAAGCGCGCGCAGCCTTTGAATATATCGAATCAAGGCAGAGCGTAGGCAAAGTCATTTTGAAGCCACACTAATCAGACGGCGGGGCTGCGCGCCCCGTTTTCATCCTAAAATCCCCTTAATTGTATTTTAATGGAGATTTAAGCATATTTTCTCTTTTTTCATGTTATTATTACGCTTAGCAATACAATAATATTATTATTGTGTTCAATAATAAAATAAAGTTTATAGCAGGGAAGGATTCTACAATGTCCCGAAAACTAATAGCTATTCTATCGTCAATCATCATTTGTACTCTTGTATTTTTAACTGTTAACCTAAGCCCCATATCAGCACAAAGCGGTAACTACATTGTTACTTCTTCAAACCTTCAGGGTTGGGCGTTCTCAACAGCTCCCTATGATGCTCCATTCTTTTTCGCGGAGAATTACGCCGCAACAGGTAGCGGTAGCTTAGAGTTTGGCCCTATTGGTTCTACCGGATCAAATAAATTCATCATGTATCCCCCGTTTTTCAACCAACCCATCACAAACTTTAATGGCATTTCAGTTCAATTTTTGTCATCAGTATCATCATTAACCGACTATTTCTATTTTAATGTATATATCGATCTATCAGTAAATGGTCTCGGAACATTCTACGGCTCTTTCTATGACTGCCGCTACGATTTTGTTGCACCTGACAATTTAGCTACTTTCACGTGGCACACCTTCGCAATTAATGGAAGCTCTACACCAGACAATGTTCAAGACCCCAATGGGAGTGCTTGTGCAGCCACTTATGGTGGTAATGCTGGCAATGTGCTATTCATAGCAATTAACGCAGGCGATACCACTACGATTGATAGCGGGTTAACAGGAGCTTTTGATGATGTTCAAATTCAAACCGCATCAGGTACAATCACTTATGATTTTGAGCTGTTAGATACTACTGGTATTGTCTCCGTTGGTATTCCTAACTTGGGGCTCATTTTGATTAATTCAAGCAATCCAGTTCCTGCTCTAATTGCCCCCAATGCTCAACAAGCAATTGATAGCATTGGTAACCCAATTACACTTCCCGCAGATGCCGATAGTAATGGCTTTGATACCTACGTCATCACTGGCTGCGAAGAGAGCAATAACACTATCTGGGCTTCAATATGGTTAGGTGGCGTGAACTATGGCTTTGTCGATTTAAATGATAGCCGCATCACCATACTCACAGAATTACCAACAATTTGCGTCAACTAAAATCATTCTTAATTCACTATGAAATGTACAGCGGGGCTGCGCGCCCCATCTCGTTTTTTAGAACCTCAAAGACTTTGGGCATTGTGTAAAGCAAAAAGCCAGTGTTTGATTATCACTGGCCTTTTGCGAAATTATATCAGCCTACAG
>RFHA01000090.1 GCA_003696565.1 Chloroflexota bacterium | reverse complement strand
TGAAGATGAGAATATAAATTAACGTATTAGGCGCATTGGTGAAATATAATGAGATTAGAGCGTAAACTAATGCGCCTTAAGAGATAAATAACACTTCGATCACCTCATCAATATAGATGTTCAAAAACTATTTTCAAGCTTTATCACAAAATATATATTCTAAAGTTCCTTACGGAATAAGATCAAAATAGCGCGATAAGAATAGAACGCTGTTTTTTCATATGGTATTCTTTAGAAGAAGAAATAACCAACCGCACTAAACAACCATCTTATATCAAGAATAAAAAATAACGGTGGTCACAAAAGGGGATAACGTGTAATGTAACGGAACTCATCCTTATAACAACACTTGAGCGGAAAATTACTTAATTTTCATACTCATAAAATTTTTCACGCCCACAAGTAAGTTAAATTGACAACATTTTTGTTCATTGAATTTATTTTTAATGCTTTTCCTATGTGATCTCGCTATACTTGTGCGATATTTTAGTCATAAAAACAGGGTTAACACATGTTTGAAACATTCCCCATTCTGGCTGCGTTGATGAGTTTTATCCTTGTCATGTTGGCATCCAGGATTATCGGTAAATATTTTTCAAAATACAAACTCCCTTATATTACAGGTTATCTGTTTGCAGGGATGTTAGCGGGTCCGTTTGTGCTAGATATGCTGCCGGACGGTGCATCAACAGATTTGCGTTTTGTGGACGAATTATCCTTAGCGGTGATTGCCTTTGTGGCAGGGAGCGAGCTGTATCTCAAGGAATTACAAGATCGCCTACGAAGTATTCTCACCAGTTCCGCAGCGATTGTATTCAGTGCGTTATTGTTGATTGGTACAGCAATTTACTTATTGACAGCGACTATCCCCTTTACGGCTGATATGGCATTGCCGGCACGTATTGCTGTGGCAATTTTAGGGACGACAGTTTTATTAGCTTTATCCCCGGCATCAACGATAGCAGTTATTCAAGAAGTGCGGGCACGTGGACCATTCACAAAAACGGTGCTGAGCATCGCGGTGGTGATGGACATGGTGATCATTGTGTTGTTTGCAATCAGCACGGCGATTGCAGGCACATTATTAGCGGATACCAGTTTTGATGCTTCGTTTGTCATTTTCCTAGCACTTGATTTGTTATTAGCGTTGGTGATGGGTGTAGCAACGGGTAAAATTTTGGAGTTTGTGCTGGGTTCGCGATTGCGGTATGGCTTTAAAGTGACCTATGTATTGGTAATTGGGTTGCTTGTATTTATGATCGCACTATGGCTGGATTCTTTAAAGCTCGGGATTCATGTGGAGCCGCTTTTACAGGCGATGATCGCCGGTTTTTACATCACAAATTTTACACGTTTTCGTGATGAGTTTGAACATATATTACACGATATTGGACCATATATTTATGTGGCGTTCTTTACATTAACCGGTGTTGCATTAAAGCTTGATGTATTGGTTTCGACAATTGGAGTAGCACTTGTGCTATTTTTGGTGCGTGTTGTCGGGATCAGCATAGGCACGTTTGTGGGTGGTACACTGGTTGGTGATGAACCGCGGTTCCGGCGATTGTTGGGGTTAGGGTTGGTAACACAAGCCGGCATCGCCCTGGGTTTAGCCCGTGAAGTCGCTATTGAATTCCCTCAACTTGGCGATGAATTTGCTACAATGATTATTGCTGTGGTGGTCTTAAATGAAATCTTTGGACCGATTCTGCTCAAATGGGTGTTGGGTCGTGTGAATGAAACACACTTGCCGGGTAAATCTACACCAGATGAAACTCGTGAAGTCCTGATTTTGGGAGTAGAGGGGCAATCGATTGCATTGGCTAGACAGTTACAAGCTAATCAATGGCGGGTTATTTTGGCGGATATTGATCAAAACCGCATTAATCAGCTATCAGATACAGATATAGAAGCATATTACTTGCCGAAAATTGATTTGGAGCATTTCAAGGCGATTGTACCGGCGGGTATTGATGCTGTGGTAGCTATGTTAGATGACGACGAGGCGAATTACCAAGTATGCGAATTGGCATATGAGCATTTTGGTGTGCGGCGGTTAGTCGTTCGTCTGAATGATATACGGGATAGTGAGCGTTTTAGCGCGATCGGCGCGGTGATTGTTGATCCGGTAACAGCAGTTGTAAATGTCATTGATCAAGCAGTACGGACACCGCAAACGGCTGCCTTGTTTATGCATCGTGATCCAGAATATGATATTACTCAGATCACCATCACCCAAACTGAATATGATGGTGTGTTATTGCGTGATTTACGACTGCCGGATGATGTGTTGATCCTAGAGGTGAGCCGTAAAGGGCACGCAATAGTACCAAACGGCTCAACGCGGTTGAGTTGCGGTGATGATGTGACGTTTGTGGGTAAACCAAAAAGCCTTAAAGAAGTCACCCGGCGTTTTGGGTATTAGGATGAGGTGTCGGCATTAGGTTGTGTTTAGGGGGGGTATGTCTAGGCGAATAGCGGTTCATGTTACAGCGGCAGCGGAACGTGCTTTACGTGCAGGGCATCCCTGGGTATATGACCGTGCCATCCGTAAGCAAAACCGTGACGGGCAAGCTGGTGACTTAGCAGTGATTTTTGATTCAAAGAATCGCTTTTTAGCTATTGGCTTGTATGACCCGGAGTCACCAATTCGGGTTAAGGTGTTACAGCATTATGAGCCAGCAGAGATTAATGCCGAGTTTTTTCATAGGCGTTTGAAAGAGGCAGCTCAGCGTCGGGAGGAATTACCAACTACTGGCACAAATGGGTATCGTTTGGTACATGGTGAAAACGATAAATTGCCCGGTTTGATTATTGATCGGTATGATGAAACGCTGGTGATCAAACTGTATACAGCGGCGTGGTTTCCACATTTAGAGGACATCTTATCTGGCTTAGATGCGATTCAACCCGCTAGCCGGTGGATTTTACGGTCAAGCCGGAAGGTTGAATCGATAAATAACTATCAAGATGGGAGTATTCTACGCGGTACCAAGCCCAGTGGATCGATTGTTTTTGAAGAAAACGGTCTACGGTTTTATGCGGATGTTTTGCATGGGCACAAAACGGGTTTTTTCTTTGACCAGCGTGATAACCGAGCGTTGGTAGGGCAATATGCCGCTGGTGCAAAAAAAGTATTAGATGTATTTGCGTATGTTGGCGCATTTTCTGTTTATGCTGCACGGGGTGGTGCCAAGCATGTGATCAGCTTGGATGTGAGCGCGCCAGCACTACATACAGCACAGCAAAACTTCGCACTGAATGCGGATGTTATCCGTCATACCCAACATGACATTATTGTAGCTGATGCATTTGAAGGGATGCGTCAATTGCAGGGAGAACAATTTGATATGGTCATTGTTGACCCGCCGTCATTTGCGCAACGTGCGGGGCAAATTAAGCGAGCCTTGCATGCTTATGATAGACTAGCAGCGTTAGCTATATCGCTGGTGCGTGAAAATGGATTTTTGGTTATGGCATCTTGCTCAAGCCGTGTTGGGGCAGAAGCTTTTTTCAGCACAGTTGAAAAGGGACGTTCACTAGAAGTGATTCAGCGAACATCCCATGCGGTTGATCATCCTATTGCATTCCCTGAGGGAGCGTATTTAAAATGCCTATTTGCCAGGGTAAAAGCGCGATAAAGTTGATTGCTCTATGAACGAGATTGATAACGTTGCCGGGAGATTTATCTCTTGGTAATGCACGGTGTGTGGAGTTGTTTTTTTATTTTTATTTAAGGAAAGATCATGAGTATTGTTTGCCTCGGTGAACTGTTAATAGATTTTGTTTCAATGGAAACCGGTGTGAGTGTGGGGGAGGCATCCGGCTTTATTAAAGCACCAGGGGGCGCACCGGCAAATGTTGCAGTGGGTGTGGCACGCTTGGGGCATCAAAGCGTATTTCTTGGGCAAGTTGGTGAAGACCCTTTTGGGCATTTTTTAGCAGATGTTTTAGCGGCTGAGGGAGTAGATGTTGAAGGCTTGCGTTATACCGACCAAGCTAGAACGGCTTTGGCATTTGTTAGCTTAGCGCAAGATGGTGAGCGTAGTTTTGTGTTTTATCGGCATCCCAGTGCCGATATGCTCATGAAACCAGAAGACCTTGCTTTCAATAAAATTGAAACGAGCAGCTTGTTTCATTTTGGCAGCATCACACTGATTCATGAACCAAGTCGGAGTGCAACCTTACAAGCCGCAGCTTATGCTCGCTCAAAGGGGTGCATGGTGTCTTATGATCCGAATTTACGTCTTGCGTTGTGGCAAAATCCATCAGCAGCCCGGGATGGTTTGTGGCTAGGTGTGCCATATGCGAATGTCATAAAAATCAGTGATGAAGAATTAGCTTTTATGACCGGTGGGGACGATGTTACATCTCTTTGGCATGATAATCTTAAATTAATTGTTGTCACACATGGGGCAAATGGATCAACCGCCTATTTACCAGATGGAACATCCTATCATCAGATGACGAAAGCTGTTTCTGCTGTTGATACAACTGGAGCAGGGGATGGTTTTGTGGCGGGTTTGTTAGTCGGTTTGTTGGAAAATCCAGATAGCTATGCCCATGATTTACCAAAAATTTTAGCTTTTGCAAATGCTGTTGGCGCATTAACCACAACTAAGCGCGGTGCAATTCCTGCGCTTCCAACGCGAGATCAAGTCATGGCATTTTTGTCACATTGACAACACCTACAGGCACTTTGTTCTTGCGTAGGTACTTGTTCTGGTGGTGGGATATAACCGTCGGTACCTAGCATGAGATTGGCGTTAGCAGCAAACATCCCAAGATATGGTAATAAGTTCCCGCCGGGGCATAGTGTGGTTGTGTTAAACATATTATGCGCTGCAAGATGCGTTAATTCTAAGCGTTGGGCAAGCCAGTTAATTAAGCCTTCTGCCCCGCGTATTTGTCGTTCAGTTGGCAGTTGAGACGTATAATCGCCTAATAAGCATACCCCAACACTCCCCGTGTTAAAGCCTGCTGTGTGTGTCCCCCGAACACGGATGTCACGTCCTTCATAGACGATACCCTCACGCCCTACAAAATAGTGATAACCTACATCTGCCCACCCCCGATCATTCCGATGCGCTTGTTGAATTTCCAGTAGTGTCGCTACATCATCGTTGTTTTCCATAATGACAGAATGATGGATCACCACGGTTTGGTATGCTTGTTCCAATGGTACATCATAAACTCGCCAACCTTCGGGGTTCGTTGTTGGGTCATAAAATCCATTTTCATTCTCTGCGTTATGGTTTGGCGTTAATGCCCCCCAGGCTTCTCTTGGGATCATCAAAGGGTAGGCAATAGGTTGCGGTGTTACAGAAGGTAGCGGGGTTGCTGTAATGGTTACCATTTGTGGCACAGCATCCTCTTGATTTTGCTGTGCTAGGATCAACAACCCTAGTAACCCACTACAGCTTGAGGCAACAACTGTCCCACTACATCCTAACCCCAACAATGTCAAAAATTGACGGCGTGATAATGCATTCATACCATAAAATAGTTCCTTTAGGTGGGCTTTGTGTGTTACTTTAATTGTCTACACAATACAACCAACGCTCGCCTGTATTGTGTAGAATTTGAAAGCTATGTCCAACATCACAAAACTCCGTGAGTGGTAAAGATGATAGATTTTTATATCCATAAAATTCACCACTCCCAAAACCCCACCGTGTTCGTGTTTAGTGGGGTTTTGGAGAGACACTTATTCAGATGTTGGCTTTGTGGAATTACCAACTGATACAAAACGATCCCCTAATTGATGCATTAAATTGGTGAGTTCCATGGGCAAGACAAACTTAGTGGCGGGACTATTACCAATTTCCTTAAGTGCATCTAGATATTGTAAAAGTATTGTGTTGTTGTCTAGCTTTTGGGCTTCTTGATAGATCGCTTCTAAGGCTTTGCTATACCCCTGGGCACGTAAGAGTTGCGCCTGGCGTTCACCTTCTGCCCGTAGAATACTAGATTGTTTTTCGCCTTCAGCTTTCAAAATTGCTGCTTGGCGTTCACCTTCTGCTCGGGCAATAGCTGCTTCACGGTCACCACTGGCGCGGGTTACCTGAGCGCGCCGTTCACGCTCCGCACTCATTTGCCGGTTCATCGCTTCTTGAACATCACGTGGGGGAACAATCTCACGAATTTCAACACTTGTTACTTTAAGTCCCCAGCGTTCTGTAATTTCATCTAATTTAACGCGCAATGTTTCGTTGATTTGATCACGCTTGCTCAACACAGAATCCAGTTCAATATCACCAATTACGGCGCGTAGTGTGGTAGTAGCGATATTCAATGATGCGCTGACCACATTATCTACCTCTAACACGGTCTT
Source organism: Chloroflexota bacterium (assembly GCA_003696565.1). GTDB lineage: Bacteria > Chloroflexota > Anaerolineae > Aggregatilineales > Phototrophicaceae > DAOTWY01. Next base: position 5,779 of record RFHA01000090.1, on the reverse strand, counting down.
TTTGGGGTCAGTAATTCGATAATATACCAAAAAATCAATATCAATTGGCGCATTATCTTGTGTAATGGCGGTTTGGGCTGGAATATCCAAAAATCGTTCGCGGATATCAACAGTGATAGCACGCTCTAAGAACGGGATAACAATCACAATGCCTGGTCCACGTGTGCCAGCATAACGCCCTAATGCCAAAATAACCAACCGTTGATATTCTGGCACTATTCGAATCACTTGTGCAAATACCCAGACTAGTACGATGACTAGAACAACAATGATAAGAATTGCACTGCCTTCCATAAAATTTACCTTTCTTCAATTTCTTCAAATTCAGCCGGTTGTGTGCGTTTACGCTTATACGGCTCAACAATTAATTTAAGTTCTTGCCGTCCAACAACGACTACTTTTTCCCCTTCAGGGATTACAATATCATCTTCATTCGTTGCTGACCAATGCTCACTATTGACATAAACTGTGCCAATGGGGTCGATTGTTTTGGTAACACGCCCAATCATCCCTATCAGATTTCGATCTTTATCCTCTACTGGGCGAGTTTTCATGTTTTTTAACATGGGCATCAAAATAAATTGATGATATCCCCAAGGTAAGATGATTGTGATCCCTAAAATTAACGGAGAAACACGGGCAATCTCTTGGGTGCCGGGGAATAGGAAAAACCCACCAAACCCTTGTAAAATCAACCCAATGATCGCTATTGGAGCGTATCGTACATTGATAAAAGGCATCACAATAAATGCAGAAATACCCACAGCAATCAACAACACAGCAAACCAACTGATTGACATCTGTATAAGAATTGCGATCGCTGCGAATAGCCCGACCAGTGCAATTCCTTCTAAAATTCCAGTTCCAGGAACATATGCTGCTGTTACAGCAATCCACAAGCTGATAACTAATCCTAAGTAAATTAGGTTGACATCAATGCTTGTTGGATCAACCTCCAGGAAACCCATAGCTTGCTCCTTGACCAATCTTTCATAAAATTATAAGTGATTTTTTGCATTTATGCTCATTATCGTGGATTATTAACCTAAGTAATCCCCCAGTCATTGGGGGGAATAGATGGAGGTGATTGTGCCAAAAGTTGCAGTGATGATGATCCACGGTATTGGTGATCAAACAGAAGACTATGTACAAGAGTCAACTGCTCGCTTAGTTGAATCGGTCAAACAACGCTGTGGTGATGGTGTGGTGTTTGCAAATGCCTATTGGGCAGATGTATTAAGCAATGAACAGAAGGAGATGCAAAAACGACTAAAAGCCGGTGGTATAATGCATTATAATGCCTTGCGTGCTTTTTTAATCGATTTTGTGGGGGATGCACTTGCGTATCAACCTACACCTCATAACCGAACAGTTTATGATAAAATCCACGTGATTATTGCAAATACCATGCAGCATCTAGCACAACATGCTGGAGAAAATGCCCCGCTTGTTGTCATAGGGCATAGCTTAGGAACGATTATCGCCAGTAATTATATTTATGATTTGCAAATTCATCCTCAACGTCAGATTATCCCCGCTCATGTCGAACAGAAAATAGGACAAACACCACTTGAACGCGCAGAAACATTGGTGAGCTTTTATTCTTTAGGCTGTCCTTTACCTCTGTGGAGTTTGCGGTTTGATGACTTTGGCACCCCTATACAAGTGCCTTCACCGAATTTGCAGCAACATTATCCAAACATAACGGGAGAGTGGGTTAATTTTTACGACCAAGACGATATTTTGGCATATCCCCTGCGCACATTGAACGAACAATATCAAGTAGTTGTTAAACAGGATCGCCAAGTCAACGTTGGACGTTTTTATGAAAGCTGGAACCCTTTATCACATATGGGGTATTGGAAAGATCATGATGTGATACAACCAATTACAGACGCATTATATCAATTATGCTCACGACTGGGATTATAATATGTTGTTGAAAACAGAGGATAAGCGAACTTTGAAGCCCGATCTTAGGATTAATACACAACGTCTTGAAATTGATTTTAATGAACTAGCAGAAATTGGTGCAACCAAAGAAGGAGGTATTAGTCGACTAGCACTTTCTAATGAAGATTTGCAAGCCCGGGCTTGGTTAGCAAATCGTTTTAGTCAAGCAGGTTTGCTCGTCCGAGATGATGATGCTGGTAATTTAAGTGGGGTGCTGCTCAGCAAAAATCAAAATGCAAAGCATTTACTGATCGGCTCACATCTTGATAGTGTACCCAACGGCGGACGCTATGATAGCTCGGTCGGCTTGCTTGCAGCTTTAGAAGCTGTCCGTTCTATTCAAGAGGCTAAAATCAAGTTGCCCTTTCATGTCGAAATTATTGACTTCACAGATGAAGAGGGCTGTTGGCAATCATTATTTGGCAGCCGTGCCCTAACAGGAACACTTACCGAAAATTATCTATATGATCATAATGTTGATTATGGTCCATTCCGTGCTGCTTTGTACCGTGCCGGTATTCGCCCGGCTGATGTATATAAAGCCAAACGTGATCCCAGCTCATTAGTTGGCTATCTTGAATTACATATTGAACAAGGCTATCGTCTACATGAAGCAGGCATAGACATTGGTGTTGTTACGGGGATTGTGGGTAGAACTACGTATGATATTCGCTTTTATGGTGAAGCAACCCATAGCGGGACAACACGTGCCAGTGCAAGGCGAGATGCACTACGTGGCGCAGCAGTATATATTTGCCGCGCATATGAACTTGTACAAAACAATTTTCCAGATGGCATACTAAACTGCGGCAATATACAGGTTTTCCCAGGTGCGTTTAATTTGATCCCATCGGAAGCTCGTCTAACAGTTGAATGTCGTCATCAAAACCGCGAGGCATTAGCGGAAATGGAGAGCCAATTAACACGGCTTGCTCAGGAAGTTGCGGCAGAATACCGTCTAACAACCAATTCTCAGCGTGTTGTGCATATGCCAGCAGCGGCAATGTCAGGAGAGACAATTAGCTATATAGAGCAAGCGTGTGACATATTAAATGTTTCTCATATGCGGCTTGTCAGTTTGGCAGGGCATGACGCACAAAGTATGAGTAACTTCACGCCCTCTGGCATGATTTTTATTCCATCGGTGAATGGTATTAGCCATAGCCCGCGTGAATTTACGGAGTGGCGGCATGTTGTTTCTGGGGCGAATGTGTTATTACACACGATTTTATTAATGGCACAAGCCTATCAAACATAAGTGGGCGTGCTTTTGCACGCCCATAACTAGCTCATGTCAACGATCACCCGCTAAAGTTAGGGGGGCATCAAGGCTTCAATAAATTTAGCTGTGATGCGTTGCCGGGATATGATTCGGATCAATGATCCCTTCGCGCCCGCCGCGTTGAATCGCTAACTTAACTTCACCAATTGCACGGGTAACCTCAATCTCACGCGGGCATGCTGGTGTACAGTTGAAAATTGTCCGGCAACGCCATACACCATTTGGCTCTGCTAAGATATTGAGACGTTCTTGTGTCCCCTGGTCGCGGCTGTCAAAAATAAAGCGATGTGCTTGTACAATTGCCGCTGGTCCCACGTATTTGCCATTTGCCCAAAAGCTAGGGCAGGATGTTGTGCATGCGGCGCACAAAATACAGTTGGTTGTGTTATCAAAAATTGCACGATCTTCTGGTGATTGCAGTCTTTCACGTCCATCTGCTGGCACAGGATCATTATTAATGAAGTACGGCATGACTTCTCGATAATGTGCAAAGAACGGTTCCATATCCACAATCAAATCTTTCAAAACCGGCAATCCCAAAATCGGTTCGACTTGAATTGTCCCACCATCTTTTGCCACATCCCGCACCAATAATTTGCACGCCAAACGATTACGCCCATTGATTCGCATTGCATCTGAACCACATATTCCGCTTGAGCATGAGCGACGAAACGCTAGCGTGCCATCTTGTTCCCATTTAACACGATGCAACATTTCCAATACACGATTGGTTGGTAACACGTCATCTAACGTAAATTCCTGCCAATATGGCTTATCTTTACCGGGGATTTCTGGGTTATAACGCCGAATTCTAAATGTAATTCGCATCGAACATTTCCTTCTTAACTTAACAATACTCGGTCAAAGATTTTGAAACAGCCCAGGTGGGTAGGGAACTTTCCCCACCCATTAATAAACACGTGCTTTAGGCTTAAAGCGGTTGTCTTGCTCAGCCAGTGACATATCGACCTTTTTATCCAGGTTAATTTTATAATCAACCTCGCTGGCAAACGCTGAATCAGTTTCACGATATACCAAGGTATGAACTAACCAATTTTCATCATCACGATCTTTGAAGTCCTCACGACTGTGTGCCCCACGGCTTTCCTTGCGTTGTAACGCACTCAGTGCAGTCACTTCTGCTAGATCTATCATACAGCCCAATTCCCAGGCTTCCATTAAATCCGTGTTGAATTTTGTCCCCTGGTCTTCAATGAAAATATCCGTCATATATAAATGCCGAATTTCCTTCAGATCATCAATTGCTTGTTGAATGCCTTCCTCCGTACGGAATACACCAACATTATCCATCATTGTTTGCTGCATCCGCTGACGCAGTTCATAAATACGGGTTTGCCCTTTTGCTTGGCGAATTCGCTCAAATTCCGCCTTGATTTCTTTCCCTGCGTCTTGTGGCAATGGCAACAGATCGGCTGTCTTAACAAACTCTGCCATCTTCATCCCGCCACGCCGACCAAATACCACCAAGTCAACTAGCGAATTCGTCCCCAAGCGATTCGCACCATGGCAACTAACACATGCCACTTCTCCTGCCGCATATAGCCCCGGTACAACTCGCCATGTCGCATCATCAACGACTTCCGCATCTACATTAGTTGGAATACCACCCATTGCATAGTGCGCTGTTGGCTTAACCGGCATGCCTTCCGTTAGTGGATCAACCCCGGCATATGTCCGGCAAACATCAAGCGTTTCGGCTAATTTAGCCCGTACATCATCTTCCGTAATTCGGCGTGTTTCGCCAGCTTCTGCCAGATAACGATTCACCGTTTCCGGGCGAATGTCTAAGTGCACATAATCCTTACCACCAATGCCGTTTCCAGCGCGTAATTCCAAGTAAATTGCACGGCTAACCACATCACGGCTGGCGAGGTCTTTGATGCTCGGCGCGTATTTTTCCATAAAACGCTCACCATGCCGATTAATCAATACCCCACCTTCACCGCGAATCCCCTCTGTCAACAACACCCCCAACCCATATAACCCAGTGGGGTGGAACTGATAAAACTCCATATCTTGTAAGGGGATGCCACGGCGTAGAGGAATCGCCGCACCGTCACCGGTTAAGCTATGTGCATTACTGGTGAATGACCAAACACGTCCCCAACCACCTGTGGCGAACATGGTCGCTTTGGCGTGGAAAATATGGAACTCCCCAGTGCTAAGCTGAACAGCCACCACACCAACACACGCCCCCTCATTCATAATCATATCAACCACATGGAACTCATCAAAAAAGTTCACATTGTTTTTGATGCACTGCTGATACAGCGTTTGTAAAATCATGTGCCCGGTACGGTCAGCAGAATGACAAGCGCGCCGCACAGGTTTTTCTCCAAAGTTGCTTGTGTGCCCACCAAACCGCCGCTGAGAGATCCGCCCTTCTGATGTCCGGTCAAACGGCAAGCCCATATGTTCTAGTTCAATTACCGCATCAATGGCGTTTTCTGCCAATACCAACGCCGCGTTTTGATCTGCTAAATAATCGCCACCCTTAACAGTATCGTATGCGTGCCAAATTGG
>RFHA01000482.1 GCA_003696565.1 Chloroflexota bacterium | reverse complement strand
GCCGGGATCGCACTGGCTTCATTACTATAATCGCTTTCCAGCAGGGAAGTGTCATTCTTGCTCACCAGCACATAGAAATATTCTGTCGCGTTGGCAACTGTTGTATCCGAATACGATGTACTGGTCGTATTTCCTAAATAGATATAGCCGCCGCCGCTGAGTTGACTGCGATAGACATCGTAACTGGTGGCATTTGCCGCCGCTGACCAGGATAAATCCACTTGACCGCTCGCGCCGACTGCTACCAAATCCGTGACACGGGCGGGGCGGTTCGGAATGTTGCCCATCACTAACACCAAGCCAGAACGCGCTGGCACATTTCCAATCACGATCTGACCGGAGCTGTTGACGGTATACACTGTACCAGTTAATTCATCCGTCAGGCTTGCCCCAACTGGAATATAGCCACTGACATCTACTGTTGCCGGATGATTCACGCCGGAGCCATTGACGACGATCACAGCGGCGTTGCTATCGTCATCCATTTTGCGCCCATATGCCAGCACTTCATTGGCATCATCCACCAGCAGGAAATCCACTGAACCCGTCCGCAGGGCAGGGTTACTGGTACGAGCGTTGATCAAGGTTTGGTAATGTGCTCGTAAATTAGCACGTGGTGAACCGGGCGCGTCGCTTTGCATGTGGGTGTAGTAGGGCGTGCCGCTTTGATCTAACCAGGGATACGGCGCACGGTTGTAGGGATCATCTTCCCATTTGCCGCCGCTGTAGGCGGGTGGGTTAATTGTGCCGACTTCATCACCATAATACACGGTTGGTGCACCGGGGAGCGTCATCTGCATGATGACCGCGCCCTCAAGCCGCTGCATTGCATCACTCCAATCATAAGCAGGGTTGTTATACAGCGCGGTGTTATTTGACCCCGTGTTGTGGTCTAACAGGAACAGCACACGGTTTGTGTCGTGGCTGTTGAACAGGTTCATCATGGCATAGAAGGCTTCTGGTGCATAGCGTTCTTCAAACATTTGATAACGTGATGCAAAGCCAGATGGCGATAATGGATTCAACGGACCAGCAGAACTGCCCGCGTTGAAGTCGTTATCAGTATATGGGGTATCTCGCCAGAAGCTCAAGATCATTGCCCCGAACTGATAGTTCATGCTGGCATCCCACTCACCGCCAATTGTCCAGGAGGTGGAATTGCCCCATTCCTCACCGACGATATAAGCCTCGGAATTGACCGCACGAACCGCCGTGCGGAAATCTTCCCAATAATCATCGGTTGGATCGTTGATCGTACCATGATCGATTTCCGGCGCGACATCCAACCGCCAGCCAGCTGCTCCCTTGGAAATCCAATATGGTCCTACAGATGCCGTCCCGTTATTGATGAAATAATCACGTACGCCGGCATAATCATGTTGGAATACTGGTAGACTGTCAAAAATGCCGAACCACTTCGGATAATCGCGATTATCCGAGCAGGGGGAGGGTGGTGTACCGGTATAGTTGAAGAAGGTATACCAGTTCACATAATCCGTTGTGGTGGGGTTGTTCGTCTCACATGCACCTGTGACATTACTCGTCCCCGGTGTGACTGCTACCGGAGCCGGACTGCCTGGCGCACTGACGACATCATTCCAGCGGTCATATCGATCAAAATACACGCTATCCGATGAACTATGATTGAACACACCATCTAGGATGATGCGAATACCACGCGCGTCTGCCTGGCTCACAAGTGTCTGGAATGTCGTTAAATCACCGAAGTTATCATCAATGTGAAAGAAATCGGTGGTGTCATACTTGTGATTAGACGGCGACTCAAAGATGGGGTTGAGGTAGATTGCTGTAATGCCTAACGAGTCAAGATAAGGCAGTTGGTCAATGATGCCCTGCAAATCCCCGCCATAGAAGTTCTGGCTATAGGCATTGGCGCAAACGCTGCTGCTGCCAGCCACTGAGCGCGGATCGCAAATGTGGGTATTCCAATTCGCTGAGTTTGACCGATAAATCGTGTCATAATTGCCATAGAAGAACTCACCGGCACTCGGATTGTTGGTAGGGTTGCCATCGCGGAAGCGATCCGTGAAAATCTGATAGATCACCCCGTTTTTGACCCAATCCGGCGTGGAGAACGCTGGATCATAAATCGTCAACTGCCAGCTGTTATCTGGACTGCTGCCGAAGGTCTGTCCCCATCCGCCATCACGATTGCCGTCATCTTCATAATATGCCGTGGCGGAGCCATCTGTAGCAATAAAGCGATACCAATAGACCGTTGGGTCTGGGCTGGCGGGTAGGGTCACCTCCCAAAACTCATACGGACCTGGATCACCTGGTAAAGCCACATTACTGGCTACCAACGTCATCGGATAGATGGTGGACGTGTCCAAACGATCGTTCCACACACGAACTTGTGCTTGTGTTAGGTCACCATTTGCTGCCCTCAGCCGTAGTGTGACAGGTGTCCCTGTGGGCACTGGTCCCACTGGCTGCCGATAGAGTGGATCATGACTGTTGTGTCCTAAATCCGCCCATTGTACGTTGTTATCAGCAGCAAAACTAATCATATTGATCGCTGCTAATAAACAAAAAGTAATAAATAAACTAATCTTTTTCATGATTTTTCCTGATTATGAAGAGCACATTAAACGTATAATATACATACTCTCCACCTGAAAAACATCAAATTCAGCACGATTCGTATAAAATGCACAAGTTGAAAATTGGCACGTTTTTGGCACGTTCTAATGATAATATTGCACATAGAGCACGCTGTATCTTAAGGAGTAAAGCGATGCGACAAACAAGTTATTGGTTATCAGCCTTATTTTTGTTATTAGGTATGGTGTTATTTGCAGTAGCAAACCCTATACGAGCCGATATAGTAGACCCAGGACCTGGTGACCCAACACCGACACCGACAATTACGCCATTTCCTTTACCGACATCAACGCCAGCCCCTGGTGATCCAACGCCTACCATAACCCCATTCCCTTTGCCAACATCAACCCCTGTACCACCGACATCAGTGCCAGATAGAGATGGTGATGGGTTTCCTGATGCAACGGATCGGTGTCCAGATGTTCCAGGCAGCATGTCAACATTTGGATGCCCAGATCAGGATAGTGATGGAAT
>RFHA01000089.1 GCA_003696565.1 Chloroflexota bacterium | reverse complement strand
CGCGCTTCAATATCCGTCAAATCCATTAGATATTGTGTAAAAGCCCCAAGTGTGATTTTACCTGAATTGTGGGCTTTTTCTAGCAATTTTTCTACATTGCCCCGTCGGCGCGCGCCATCGGGTAACGCGGTTAATATTGCTAAATATCCAGTCTCACTTAATGCAAGCTGAAGGAGTTCAGCAATAGTCACCCGCCCAGCCACTGCACGTAAATTTTGTAAACATTGGTAAGCTCGGTTAATGATTGACTGTTCGTCATCGGAGAGTAAATCAGGCGGGTTTTGAATCGCCTGCCATAAAGAAGGGATTTCTAGTCGTAAGGCTAATAAGGCATCATCGCTCAAACCAAACATGGGAGAGCGCAACACACAAGCTAAAGCCAAAGTATCTGCCGGATTATAAACTGCCTTAAGCAGATTTAGTAAATCCTGCACTTCTTGACGATCATAATATCCTCGCCCAGCAACGGTAACAAAAGGCAAGTCAGTCGCTTTAAAAATATCCTCATACACATTAACATTGGTTAAAGCGCGAAACAAAATTGCCACATCATCATAACGCATAGGGCGAGTTGTCTGTGTGGTTTTATCAAAAACAGGCTGCTCGGTGCGCACAAGCTCATGAATTCGTTGGGCAATTTCATATGCTTCCCACTGGTGACGTTGTTCTTTGTTATGGGCTTTATCACCCTCATCAGGTATTAGGATCATCTCTACACATGGCGAATCATCCGGTGGGTATGGACGATGCGCCACCATTGGTTCACCTAGCGTCACCTGATATGCCTGGACTGGACTTGTTTCATCACGCACCAATAGTTTATTAAATAAGTCGTTAAAACAGTCAATGAGTGGTTGATGGGTACGGAAAGATTTAGAAAGTTGTAAAGCCTGCCCACCATGCCGTAAGATTTCAGCCTGAACATCTCCAAACACGCTGACATCTGCCCCACGAAAGGCATAAATACTTTGTTTTTCATCCCCGACAACAAACATCGTTCCAGGTTGATTTAGATCAGCCAAGAACTTCACAATTTGCCACTGATAAGCGTTAGTATCTTGAAATTCATCTACCAACAAATGCTTAAATTCAGCACCACGGTAACGCGCTTGAACTTCCGGTTGACGTAATACCTCACAAGTTCGCTGTTCTAAATCATCAAAATCTAGCCGATGCCCTTTAATTGCTTGATATTGCGTTTTTACCTGTGCAATCGCCTCGCCCCATAATAATAACAATTCAGCAGCGCGCGCATCAACCTCATTAATGTGATCCCCAACTAATTCAACTACTTGCTTGGCAGCCACACGAATATTCATCAAAGTTTGGCGCGCCTCTTGAACAAGCTCTGAACTTCCCCAGGCATTTTTACTGCCAACATTGCCAATCTTCATTCCCGCAATTTGACAGACTACATCATATGCCTCTGGTAACGGTGTATTACCCAAAGCGTGCCAACAATCCAGAAAGTCTAACCAAACCAGACCCAGTTTGTCGTCTTTTGGTGGGTCAGGAATGATATCAAGCTGATTAACCTGTTGTTTGAACCAGTCAATTTGATGTGCTACAAGCTTATTCCAATCTTCCTGCCACTGTTCCAACAAATCACCCTGGGGCAGTGGTTGATTTAGGAGATCACGTTGGCATAATATCGCTTGCACCTTGGCTGCACCATATTCCAAAATCAACGGTGCTACCACTTCATATTGCATGACGACATCAACAGCATTCTGCAATAAAATAGTTGCTTGTATCTCATCAAGAACTTCAAAGTCAGGATCAAGTTGGGCATATACCGCATTGGTACGTAGAATTGATGCACATAACCCGTGAATCGTATCAATCCGCGCACTATCGATTTGACCAAGCAGGTTTGCCCAGCGATCTGCACCAGTTTGAGCTAACCGTTCTTCCAGACTTCTGCGTACACGGTCACGCATTTCCTCAGCGGCTTTCCTAGTGAAGGTAATCGCCACAATTGCATTAAGTGACCAATCTGGGTTTGCATCTAACAACCGTAAATATCGCTCTACCAATACATAAGTTTTACCTGATCCTGCTCCTGCCGTGACGATCAGATTATGAGAATGATCTGTAATCGCTTGATGCTGCTGGTCAGTCAGGTTCATAAAAACCTCCGTTAAAGGATAAAATATGTAAGGGGATTAGCTTTTGTTGGGATTGGTGTTGTTTTTACGGCAGAGATTATAGAACTCACAATAACGAACGCATTTACCTTCTTCTAGCTTTGTGGCATGAACAGCAAAGTCTCCCTGACGTGCAGCAGCAATATACCGGTTTAAATGGGCTTTACCCTGTTCAATCTGGCTTAGCCCTTTTTCGTCGAGCATCATGACACCACTAACTTGTTGATTGCTAATATGCCAGAACATACCACCACGCACATCAGTTATAGGCGGCTTAACCTCCTCCCTAGCAGCTAACAAATACACCATCATCTGAAAATTGCGCCCGATTTCTAATTCAGAAACGTTAATTTTTGTCCCACCAGTTTTATAATCAATTACAATTGCAGCATCACCTAGTTGGTCAATACGGTCAATGTATCCGTGTACCGTTATTGTTTCATCATCCAATGGAAGATCAAACAAAAAGTATTCTTCTAGTTTATGGGGTATTCGCTCATCCCCGCCAAAATGTTTATGAATCAGGCTATCTGAACTAAAATCGTGTTTAACAAGTTGTTCCAACTTACGGAGCAGGACTTGACGTTCATGTTTCCATAATGCTGTCTCATGGAAGCCAAGTTGTTGTGGGGCTTGTTCTAATTCAGCATAAGCAACATCTCGCAAAATTTGCAGGGCTTGTTCTTGATTCTCTGGGTTAATTTGTAGCTCAAGTTCACGGATTTTCTGATAAGTTTTTTGCAGAATATTATGGTTCAGTGTACCAAGTTGGGCAGCATCTATGCCTGTTTCAGGTTCTTCTAAGGTTTCTAATTTAAGCAAACGTTTAGCAAAAAATCGAAATCCACAAATGCCCAAGTCGTTTAATTGACTAGCACTCCAGCGATAGCTTGCCCCAAGCGTTTGTTTTACCCAATTTTTTAGGCTATCAGACTGTAAACGCCCACTATAGTGGTTATATGGCATACGAGAAAGCCGTTGTAGCTCAACATCAATCCCGTGCTCTAACCAGTACCAGTATCCATTATGTTGTAACCAAGCAAGCGCATCTTCGTCACCACTTGCTGCTAAAATCGCCAATTCGTCATGAGTAGCGGTTTCCATTAACGGAATCGGTTGACCTAATTTCAAACGGTTCACTTGTGGTGAATCAAACACAGCCAGCGAAGCACGCCATAAATTGCTAGGCATCCAGGGTTTGCCATCTTGATGGGTTGGACGAGAGAGCGTTAATGTCTCATACGCTTGACAAATGAGTTCATAAAAAACACTATCATCTGCGTTTTGATCTGCACGAGCCGTTAACTGAAGATACTCACGCTCACTATCTAAAAACAATGGGTCTTCTGAAGTAGTTGCAGGGAACAGACCTTCACTTAATCCCAGGATAAAGATATGCTTGTGGGGTAATCCACGTGCGTTAGCCGTTGTAGTAACCAAAACGCGCCCTGCATGGCTAGGGTGTGCTTCAATGTTAGTCACATTAATTGCTGCTAATAAATCATCGATAAATTGCTCACGAGTAATCATTTTATCTTCCGCCCCAAATGTCATGACTAATTCATCAGCAGCAATTAAATCACGCAAGAGGCGTTTAAGTTCATGTAATGCGGCTAAATCCTGAGGGACTTGATGCTCACTCACCTTGACCTGTGTGATGGTATTCAAGGTATATTCAATTTGTGACTGCTCAACATAATCGCTGTTGTCAATATCTGGGTCGTTATCTGGGTCTTGCCCGATCAGCCTTTCCAGCCACAGCACCATATCGCGGATAGTACCTGTTTCTGGCGGAGTAATTGCATCAAAAAACACTGCTAAGTGTTGATGTAATCTGTCTAAATGCTCTGGATCAACATCCAACGATGATGATTTTGGGATATTATCATCATCGTCGTAATTCGTCGTGCGGAAAGCTATTTGTTTAATTGCGTGCAGCCATGCTTCGCGCCCACCAATCAAAAGCATTTGCCTGGAAATCCACTCAAGCAATGTTGTGTCTAAACCGGGGATGGAAAAATATGGAGAGCTAATCACATCCAACACATCCCGTCGTAAAAATCCAGTTTGATGGAGTGTTATCATATTAAGCAAGGCAACAATGACGGGATTTTCGCGGAGGGGCATTCCGTAATGTAACGCTAAAGGCAACTGGTATTTACGTCCAAAATGGACAAAATATGTGTAATATCGTTCCCAATTACGCAACGTAATCAATATATCATCAGGTGGAATGTTCTCAAGCAATAATTGTTTTACCCGACGCAACACTGCCCCTACTTCCATTGAAGGATCAGGGGCTTCAATAAACTGGACACCGCCAGTATTAGGTTTTGGGGCTAGACCGCGCTTAAAAATTGCATCGATCAATGTACGAATATCTACCTGATTATGATGGTTTGCTGGGAGATACTCTACATCAAATGTGGCTAATGCGTTTCGAGTACGGGAGAAGCGTCTCCCAATCGTTTTTTCTCTTTGGGGGACGGTTGGTAAGGTAATCAGTGTTTGCTGAACTTGGTTTGCTAATTGTATCAACAACTCAATCTGAACAGCGTTAAATTGGTCAAAGCCATCAACAATAAGCAGATCAACATCACGTGCTAATGGGGCTGCTTGTAGCGCATTTACAGCTAACCAGGCTTGCCCTTCCCTATCAACAAGGTTGTATTCCTGCAACATTCGCTGATATTGTTCGTAAATTTTGGCAATTTCTCGCTCACGTGCGGATTGTGTTCGTTGAGCAAATTCATGCGGCTCAATACGGTTTTGTTTGAGTTCATAAATCAATTCACCAACGATACGCGCTAAACCTTGTGTTTGAGCAATTGGTGTGTGGATTGGCAAATTAAGCTCATGAATAATGGCTCGTATCAACCGTAAGCGGGTTAGTTCATTAATTTGTCGCTGTGGCTTGCCTTGTTTATTTAATAATCTCTCATAGAGTTCATAGAAATTAAAGAACTCCACATTAAATGCAACATGCCGCCCACTAGCAATCAATCTTTCACGAAAGGCATCCTCTTGGCGTTTGGTGGCTAACAACACCCAAATTCGCGCGAAATGTTTTTCATCAAGAACTTGGTTTAATCGCTCCAGAACGTATGCAGTTTTACCCGCACCAGAGGGTGCAAGTAATACTTTACCAGGCATGTTTACTACCATCCCAGCGTAAAAACGCTCCACTATCTTGAGCTGTTAAGTTATCAATGACTTTTAGAATACCCGCGACCGATTGCTGTGGGGTCAACGTTGCCCCCTGCCCGCCCATATCGGTTTGTACCCAACCAGGATCAAGTGCTAACACAGTGATACCATCTTGCTTTAGATCAGCAGCCAAGCCACGTGATATCATATTCAAAGCGGCTTTACTAGCACAATAAGCATAGCTTCCACCATAGGTACGGTTTGTCAATGACCCCATTGAGGAAGAGATATTCACAACTTTAGGCTGATGCCCATTTTTGAGCAATGCCCAAAACGCTTTGGTCAACATCAATGGAGCAACTGTATTGACCTGATAGACAGTCAACATGGTATCTGGTTCTATTTGTGTTAACTGCTGCCCAGATGGATTGATACCGGCATTGTTAATCAACACATCAAGCCCAGAAACACGTGCCTGCACTTGTGCCACCGCTTGTTGAATAGAGGCTGTATCTGTAACTTCCAGCGGGATGATCATGACACGGTTTGATTCTAATGCAGTTAATTCTGCTGATGAGTGGCGACAAGCTGCAAAAATAGCTACATCATCGCGCTGGGCATATTGCTGAACAAGCTCTAAACCAATTCCTCGATTCGTCCCGGTAATCACAATTCGCATCATTATGCCTCATAGAGTTCATTAAAAATTTGATTGACAAGTTTTTGATCGATCCGCTCTTTAGCGAAATAATTTACCTGTAACCGACGATATAACGACGAAAGATGTGTTGCCAATACTGCTGGTTCCTTTAAAGTGAGATGCACCACTGGATCATCATGAATAAAAACAATCGCCCCAAAGATAGGGAGGTCTTGTAACCCTTTTGTAGCTAAGTATTGCTTCAAGCTTTTAATATCGTCAATCACCTGTTGGGAAGGATTGAGGCGCATAGGAATCCACTGTCCAGATTTATCCGCTTTAAGCCATTTGGCTTTTTCATTGAGAAACTTGCCTTTTAAATTCAACACACGAAAAACCAATACGCCTGGTGGACCAAGTAAAACCGCATCAATATATCCTAATTGGCGGCGGTTAATGTTACGAATCAAAGCATATTGTTTATCAAGATGACGGCTCAGTTCATCACCCAGCAGTTTAGCGACATCGTTATCCACCTTCCATGTGACAGCACGGATTGCCATCCCAACACCAACACCCCCTAAAATCACCCCACCCACAAACAACACGCCCCGCCCCGCGTTAAAGAAAGGATAGGCATCATGAGATTTTGAGACAAGCGGTATTTGATATAAGGCTAAGCCGAAGATTGCCATAAAAATGGCAACAGCAATCACTAAAAAGGCAACAGTCAGCCATTGGTAAGATCGTCTGACTAGCGCACGTGATGGAGCAACATTCCGCATGAAAGCTTATCCCTCGCTGTTTTCAGGTTTTTGTTGAGAATGTTTATTGGCGGCTTGTTTAGCACGGCGTTCGGCAATTGTGTCTTCTAGTAATTTTTGTAAATCAGCGAATTTCGGTAAGGGTTTATAGATTAAACGGTCTGCCTCAGCCTGTGCCCAAAAAGCCTTTTCTTCTTCAGGGGTCAGTTTATATGCCGTTGTTAGTACAATCGCAATATCCCCCAGTGCTTTACTTTTACGTAAGCGTGCCCCAACAGCCGGACCTTCAATTTCGCCAGGTAACCGAATATCTAATAGAGCCAGTTCCGGCAACTCTCCTTGAAAACGCCCATTATCGACATCTTCAATCCAGGCGACAGCCTCTTCTCCATCTACAAAAGCAACGCCTTCAATTCCCCAAATACCGAACATTGCCAGCAGAACCTCATAAATATCGGGTTCATCCTCTACAACCATCCAAGTAGACAAGGCTTCCTCACCTTTCACTTCTTGAAACAAACGGATTATCATCCTTACAATAATAAATTTATTACAGACGATAAGCAAACTTTGGTGACGATTGGTAAAATTTGGATATACTAAATGTAATAAGGGTAACTGCAAAATGCAAAGGGGCGAACTTTGAATTGGTTAATCGTCGAGGACGAAGCGGATATTCGCAACCTGGTGGCAATGATGTGTCAGGTTTGGGGTAATACACCAATGACTTATGAAAGCGGGCAAAAAGCATGGGATTGGCTAGATGAGATTGAAGCGGGGTCTTATACCGGACCCATGCCAGATTTTGCGTTAATGGACATTCGGATGCCAGGTAAACGTGGTTTTGAAATTTCCCAACGTATCCGCACTATTCCTGCACTTCAGAATATTCCAATTGTTTTGATGACCGCATTTGTGATGAGTGAAGAAGAAATGGGTAAAATGCGGCGTGACTTTGGCGTGGATGCTGTCATCAATAAACCATTACCAGATTTTGACCGCTTACGTACCATGTTGTATGAAATTATCGATAAAAAGAAAGCAGAAGTCTCTGCGAAAGCAGCCACTGTGCCTAGCAAAAAAACAACTGATGAAGTGGCGCAAGTTGACCCTGGAATTGATGCAGAAACTTTACCCTCTGGGGCAAGTAGCACAACCACCACAGTCACAGAATCAGAATCATCACAAACACCAAAAGAAGAAACAACAGAAACACCATCGGAGGAACCAAAATCATCAGCACCAGAAGAACAACCAACAGAAAATCCGTCAGAAGAAAATAACGATAACAAGCCAACAACATGAGCCAATCAAACGATGTAAATGCAATTGGCATGATCCTTGGGCGAGTTAATCAGCTAGGTGCAGCCACCGAGAAATTGTTTAGTCGGTTGTATCGTGGGTTGATGCGACGCTCTCAGATTGAAAGCGAGCGGGAAGCTCGCCAACGCCGACGCGCCGAATTGCTAGAAAAAATCGAACAGGCTAAGCGTGTTACAGAACAAAACTCACTGCTAAAAACACAACTTCAGCAGCGTGAACACGATGTTGAACGCCTACAAGGTATCCTCGGTAACATTACCGAGGGTATCATTATGCAAGATATGCAGGGGCGTGTTGAATATATGAACCGTGCAGCTAAAGAACTCATCGGCAATCAAAAAAATTTTTGGCAAAGTGAATTAGCACGCCTGTTTGAAACAGCAAAAACAGCCAACAGTTATAATAGCAACTCAGAACTTACGCCTCTCACGAATATCGAGCGCATTCAAATTGGCAATCGAATATTAGGCGCACATTTAGCAGCTGTCTCTAATAGCCGTGGTGAACGCATTGGAACCATGATTGTGCTGCGTGATGTGACACGTGACAGCCTGGCAGATCGTCTTAAAGATCAATTTGTAACAGCTATTTCTCATGAACTTAAGACCCCTATGACGGTGATTAAGGGCATGAGCGAGGTGCTAAAAAACCAGCCGGAAGACCAACCAGCAAACCGCCGATTACTAGAAACACTCAGCCGTAATGTCGATATTTTGGATCGGATGGTGGTTGAGCTATTGGATGTATCTGAAATGGGTGCGGGGTCTTTTGATGTCCGGCGCATAGAGCTTGACCTGGAAGAATTACTTTGGCGTGTTGTTAAAGGTGCTGAGCCGGAAATCAGCAAAAATCGGCTAGATGTCATGGTGATGATGCGAGAAGCCAATGCGCTAACTATTAAAGGAGATGATGAACGCCTAAGATGGGCATTAGGGCACCTCTTGCAAAACAGCATTCACTATACTGAGCCAGGGGGGCATATTGTGTTACGTGTAGCGTTAGATGACAACCCACAGTATATCCGTGTGGATTTTATGGATAACGGTGTAGGGATTGCAGAAAAAGACCTACCACATATTTTTGAACGCTTCTATCGTGGAGACCCCCGTAATGCCCAAGGGAAGCTAGTAGACCCGCGCGGTTTAGGGCAAGGTTTATTCATTGCCAGAACAGTTGCAGAAGCGCATGGCGGTTATTTAGGCGTTTTGCATAGCAAAGTTGGCGAAGGCACTACATTTACGTTAGTTTTACCTAGAGCCGATTAAACCTTGCAAGCGCGTGTTTGCCATCGTTACAATCGGTAATGTTACCTTAAAGCAAGATTAATATCAGGAGAATTTTGTGGGCGCGTTAGGAAGTTTCACATTTGTACTGCATAGCCATTTGCCATATGCTCGTTTAGCTGGGCGTTGGCCCCATGGTGAAGAATGGATTCATGAAGCAGCTAGTGAGACCTATATTCCACTGTTGCAGACTTTATATGATCTCAAAGAAGAAGGTATTTCTTATAAAATAACGATTGGTATTACCCCTATTTTAGCCGAACAACTGGCTGATCCCCTCGTTCTTGATCATTTTGATCAATATCTTGATGATCGTATCGCTGCGGCAGAGCGTGATATTGATTATTTTGGAGACAAACCGAACTCATCCCCTAAAAATAATAGTGATACAGAACAAGATGCCACATCCCCAAACAAACATTCATCTGCAATTGAGTCTACAGCAGATGCTCACTTAAAATATCTGGCAGAATGGTATAAAAACTGGTATGAATCAATCAAACACGCTTTTAATCATCGTTTTGGGCGCGATATTATTGGCGCATTCCGACAACTACAAAATGAAGGCTTTATTGAAATCACAACCAGTGCCGCCACACATGGTTACCTCCCCTTGCTAGGTCGAGATAGTTCAATCCGTGCACAATTAAAAGCAGGCATTGCCAGTTACAAGCGTATGTTCGGTAAAGAACCAACCGGGATATGGTTACCAGAATGTGCATATCGCCCGGCTTATATCGCCGATGACGGCACCGTCCGCCCTGGTTTAGAAACATTCCTCGCTGCGGAAAACTTAAAAGTTTTCTTCAGTGAAACACATACCATCACTGGTGGGCAGCCTGTTGGTGTTGCTGCCGGCGATGTCATTGGACCTTATGGTGACATAAAACGGCGATATGTCATTCCTGCGTCTCCTCAATACGTCACCCCTAAGCGCAATACAACGACCTATAAAGCTTATTACGTGAGTGAAACGGTTAAGGGAGCAGATACCAGCCAACATTCTGGCGTGGCGGTCATTGGGCGCAATAACCGCACAGGGCAGCAAGTTTGGAGTGCCGATTGGGGTTATCCGGGTGATTTTGATTACCGCGAATTCCACAAAAAAGCAGGAACAAGCGGATTACAATATTGGCGTGTAACTGGCGCAAAAACAGATTTGGCACATAAAGACTATTATCATCCAGAATGGGCAGCCTATAAAGTTGAACAGCATGCTGAACATTTTGCGCATCTTGTTGGGGATTTACTGAGAGAATACTATAACGAAACGGGCGAGCCAGGATTTATCTCATCAAACTATGATACTGAGCTATTTGGTCATTGGTGGTTTGAAGGGGTGGCATGGTTAGGTAAAGTTCTGCGGCATTTGGCACAAAACCCTGATGTAGAGCTGACAACTGCATCGGAATACAT
>RFHA01000481.1 GCA_003696565.1 Chloroflexota bacterium | reverse complement strand
TAATCCTTTTATTAGGGTAGAGAATCCAAACCCCAAACCTTTTTTGTTGGGAGCGATATTAATACTAATGACTGCATCTTCATCGTTTCGATCGAATCGGACTTGACCGATAGGAGTATCTTGGCGATCAATTGCTACAAAAATATAACTGTTAGGATCTTGTAGTTTTTTCGTAAACCAATTAGCATGAGTTACCCAAGGAATTGGTTCAGAATCAAAAGAAGCCGCTCGAACTTCTGGATCGTTAGTCCACTCCCATAATAAGCGACAATCCTCTTCTCGTATCTCCCGCAATCGAATATTGATACCTGGAAAGTTCGGACTTCTATTGCTACTTTTACTATTCACTAACTCTTCACCGGATTACTTTTCTTCTTGTCTTAAAGTATTAATAAATTCCGTCACCGCATCGTACTGGTCGAAATAGGTAATATAGCGCATTAACATTTCTATATCTAAGTTAGGTAATAGCTGACTGCGTTTCATTTTTTCATAATCTTCTTTCAAAACATAGATGTCTAGAACACCATCTTGCCAAAACCAAACTTCAGGAACGCCGACTCGCTTGTATAGCTCCAACTTATCGATGCCTCCGCTCGTAATCACAACCTCGATCGCTAGATCGGGAATATCTTTTTTTGTATTTAAATTATAAGATTCATCCGGTTCTTTTCTCGCTCCCAGTTCTTGACTTCCCAACGTCGGACCACCTCGAATATAGAACCGAATTCCCTTCTCTCTCATGTAGGCTTCTACCAGAGCGCGAATCGTCCCCTTCGTATCTTCATGCTCTGGACTCACGGTCATAATATCTAAGGTTCCATCTAAATAAGCAAACCGAACTCCAGAAATATTAGCAAAAGCCGCTTCAATGGCTTCAAACTGCAACCAGCTAATGCCATAAAAAGTCAAGCATCGTTCGTCAATTCGATCGGCTAACTGTACGGGAGTCATGGCAATTCCTCATCTGCTAGCAGTTTAGGCTAAATAACACTCTCTGGCTTCCCTCGCCATCAACCCATTCTTGAGACAACTGAGTCATTTGATGTTGCAGTTCTGTTTTGATGAGAAAAGAGGCGATCGCATTTGTCAGATCGCTCAGTTTCAAATCTTGATGCCATCCTAAGTTAACAACAATACCCACTTTTTCCAGTCGATCGACCGTTTCTTTCTGGTTATTCGCTATTATAATAACAAGACTCGGCAATCCCATAAAAGCCAATTCCCAATTGGTAGAACCGCCAGCGGCGATCGCCACATCCGCCCATGCCATTAATTCTGGCATATTTGTCGCGTTCCGTTTCAAGGATATCGGAAATGGTGACATTTGCACAGCCGTTTCTAAC
>RFHA01000480.1 GCA_003696565.1 Chloroflexota bacterium | reverse complement strand
ATTGGGCTTGCCGGGCGGCTTCGCGGCGACGCGCCCCTTCCCGGTATTCGGCCATTTTTTCGGGAGGAATGTCTAATGTCATGCGCTTATTCTACCATCAAGCCTCTCACTGGCTTAATTTAGCGCTTGCCAACCGATTCAAGCTGACGCCCGCCTCTGCCGCTTCCAATGCCAGCTTCCGGTGCTGTTCCGGTGGAATGCGCACCAAAAATTTGCCGCTAAATTTGCGGGTGGCAATCGGTTCAGGCACATCTTCGCCGTTGGCCTGCATATCGGCCACAACATCGGCCACTACCTGCCGGATGCCTTGCAACGCTTCTTCCGGCGTGCCCGCCAGCCAGCTCAGGCTGGGAAATTCGACACACAACCCCACATACTCCCCGTCTTCCTCTGACCAGGTTACGCGATAGGTGTAACGATCATTCTCCAGTACCATGCTCTGCCTCCAGACGTTCAATAGCTTTTAGCACTTGTTTGACCAGCAACCCCTGTAGTAACAACTCAAATACTATTGTCAAGCTCGGCAGCGCGACGTAAGGAAAGAAACACCTCTTTCAAAGGCTGACTGACTGCACTATCCGGCTCTTGTAACACAAGTTCTTGATATGCTTCCAAAAATTCAAACCGGTGACGATGAAAAAGATGAAGGAAATGTCTTAAAAAGCCGATGCAATCAAGTATGGCAAACTCTATCCCGCCTGTTTCCTGATAAAGCGACCGGGCGTATTCTAAAACATCTTTGTCAATTGCCTTTGTGGTGATAAAGATGTAATTATCAATCCGATTTTTTGCCGAGGCGACTTTGCGTACTGCCAGATCAATATCTTCAACTGTCACCTCTTTCGCCTTCATCTCATAACTGGTGACGACATGGTTTTCATTGACTAAAGTAATCTCAACATAGCCTAAAGAACCAGTTTGCAAATCAGCGGCATTATGAGCATAAAGCGGTTGAATCGTTTCGCCCAAACGATCCGAAACAGCTCTATACGCCGCTGCCACAACCAAAACCGGCAACCGGCTTGATTTAGGGCTGTTTAGATGCTGTTCAACCAGATGAACAATGTCTTCAGATGAAAGAGAAACGCTGTCTTTACTCGTTTTTAGTTCATTGAGAAGTTGCTGTAAACGATCTTCTTGCTGACGTTGTAGGAGAATCAGTTGGCGCAATGTTTCGACAAGCAATTCTTCAGCTGAAATCCGCCCCTGGTACACATCATCAAGAAGTTGAATCGTTTCCGCATACATTCGTTTAGGCCGTCCACTAATCACAAGCGGAGGGGCTAACGGCACATTGATCGTTCGAAATCCCGGCGTCAAAAAAGCAGTTGTGGCATTAACAGGTAAGTTGTGTTTCTGGCAAAACGGCCACACATAAGCTTCATCATAATCATTCCGACCCGAAAATGAATCTTTGCTGCCAATTTCTGTGTATGGTTTGCGAATATCCACCTCTGGACGGTGAATTTTTGCCAGGGCGCAGGTGATCAACATGCGAACACCGGCCCGGTTACTCAAGCAACGAGCTACATATTCGATACGCTCTAAAATTTCTGTGTTCTCAACTTGCGGATTTTCTAACTGGTTTCTAGCCCGTCGAAAAGCGTTTTCAAGTATTGTGTCTGGTGCTGCCATTCTCTTCCCTGGTTCGCAATAATTATTTCTTCCAATGGATAATTGACCCAAAGCACTTCGGTACGGCTCTGCTTGGTGTTGTCAGGGCTGGTGTTTGTCGAATGCGCTTTTTTTGATGGCGCTTCGATGTATTCCCAATCGCCATACAATTCATCCATCAACTCGGAATGATAACCGGAAATGGCTACTTTACCTTGCACCTGATGCAAAATTCTTGCCAATTCACGATGCTCTTGATCGCTCATTTCATAAGAGTAGGCTTTTATGTCTGCTCTGGATTCATGCACATATGGCGGATCACAATAAAACAAAGTCTCTGGGCTATCGTATCGTTCAATCACTTCTATTGCCGGTGCGTTTTCTATCTGCACTCTTAATAGTCGTTGAGCAATTTCAGCTAATCCTTCTACGCTTCCTAACCAACGGGAAACGGCGCCGGCCATTCCGGCGCGTGTGGTTAGCCGGCAATGTGCCCAACGCCCTTCGCTGGCGGTCTGAGCTAAACCGGTCCGCACTTGACGAGCACGCACAAAGAATCTTCGCGCCCGCTCCAGGTCAGAAATGCTTTCCTCCGGTTTCCTGACTGCCAAACGAAGTTCTTCTCTGGAAAATGGCGTTAATCCAATAGCTTCTAGCAGTTCATCTTTTTGTTCACGAAGTACCCGGAAAAAGTTAACGACTTCACCGTCAATGTCGTTGTATGTTTCAATGGGAGACGGCCGTCTATTGATAAGAACAGCCGCAGACCCACCAAATGGCTCACAATAATGTCTGGTTTCAGGCAGGAGCGGTAATAACCAGTCTAGATGACTGTACTTTCCGCCATACCATCCGAATGCAATTTTTTTTCGCGCCATTCTTTTCTACCTTTCTCCAGACAATCATAGTTAAAGAGAGTGATTAACACAATCCAGCATATCTCATATTGCTATTCTACCACCCCCAGCCTGTTTGGAAATCTTCAATTCTGGAACCAGTGGCAGGTAAACGGTGGCAATTCCCACTCATGCGGTTCGTTGGCACACACCCTCACGTTGTCCAACCACGTTTGCCCCGGATGCAGCAAATCGTGAAGGGGCTGGCT
>RFHA01000479.1 GCA_003696565.1 Chloroflexota bacterium | reverse complement strand
CCGTTTAATGCTCAGGCAGTTGCAGCAAATTTAGACCGCATTGTTTCGCCAGATACACGTTCACAAAAAGCGGCGTTCATGCTTGGTCCATATATCGGGTATGAAATTGTTGATACCTATACAATTCGGATTTTATTATCTGAGCCGTTCTCGCCATTATTGGATTCACTCAGCCAAGTATATTTAGGCATAGCAAGCCCAACGGCATTGGCGCAATACTCGCCAGAACGCTATCAGTTTCATCAGGTCGGTACTGGACCGTTTCGTTTTATCAAATATACGCCAGGCGTAGAGATTGTTCTACAACGCAATGAAAATTATGCGTGGGGACCTGAGTTTTACGAGCCGTTAGGTGATGGTGCAATTGATGAAATTATTTTCAAATTTTATGAAGATCCACCGACTCGCACACTTGCGTTAGAAAATGGTGATGCTCATATTATGGGGGAAATTCCGCCGGCATCTGCCCGTCTCATTTCATCTGGAGATAGTTTGGTCTTACAACCTGTAAGTGTTCCTGGTCAGCCCTTACAATTCATGTTTAACACAGAGCAATATCCCACGAACGATGTTAACGTTCGGCGTGCTTTGCTTTATGCAACGAACCGTGGCGTAATTGTTGATACTGTTTTCCAAGGTTTTTCACCGATTGCTTGGGGACCTCTTTCATCCAATACCTTATATTATAACTCCGAAGTAGAGAGGATGTATGCCTATGATCCAGATCAGGCGCGGGCACTGTTAGCGACAGCTGGTTTTATCGATACAGATAATGATGGTCTATTAAATGATGGTGAGGCAAATTTGCAAATTATCATGCTCATTCCGCCTTGGGGACAGCTGCCAGAAGTCGCACAAGTCATTCAATCTCAATGGCGTGAGATCGGTGTAGATTTACAACTGACACAAGTTTCTGGTTTTACGGCATTAAGAGAAGCTGTTGCAGAAGGGCAATATCATCTTGTGTCATTTGATACACCAGGGTATGATCCCTACTTCTTGAATGAGTTTTACATGACGAATGCTGCTAATAATTATATGAACTTTAGCAATACTGAGTTAGACGCTGCATTGCTCACCGCCAGGCAAGAACTTTCTCCATCTACACGGCGTTCACAATATGCTGCTATTCAACGCTTTATTATGGAACAAGCTTTGATTTTACCAATTCGGGAGTATGTGAATCTTAATGCTCATTTGCCCTCGATTCATGGGCTTGTGTATGATCCTTATGGTTGGTTCCCATTGTTAAATAACGTTACTATCCAATGATCTTACGTTTTTTGTCGATGCTGTCAGTGATTTGGCTGGCAGCATCTATTGCTTTTTTTGCTTTGCGTGTCTTGCCCGGTGATGCAATTGAGGCGCAACTTGCCATCAGTGGGGTAAGTGAGACACAGATTGAAGCACAGCGCGACGCACTTGGTTTAAATGATCCAGTGATTATCCAATATGGTCGATATTTAGCTGGTTTGCTTCGCGGTGATATGGGCACATCTTTGATTAGCCGCCTGCCTGTTAAAGAATTAATTTTCTCCCAACTTCATCACACCGTTTTATTAGCTTTATTAACAATGTTTTTTGGTATTGTTCAGGCTGTTCCTGTTGGTATCCTCGCTGCACAAAATAGCTTAATAGGGCAACTCGCACGATTGATTATAAACCTCTCATTAAGTATGCCGGTTTATTGGAGTGCAACGCTGGTCATTATTCTTTTTTCATCCTGGTTAGGCTATTCCAACAGCTTAATTCTGCCTGTTAGTGTGTTGAGTTTTTCTGTTATGGGGGGGATGGCACAGGTAATTTATGCTAACATTCGCCAGGTAAAACAAGCTACATTTGTTTGGGTCGCTCGCAGTAAAGGGTTACCAGAATATTGGGTTCAGTCTAAACATATTTTACGGGTTGCTCTGATTCCACTTGTCACAGTTGCAGCTTTGCAAACGGGCTTCTTGTTAGGAGGAACTGTCATCACAGAGCAAATCTTTGTTCGTCCAGGAATTGGTCGCTTATTATTAGATAGCACCATCAATCAGGATTACCCGGTTGTACAAGGTATTGTGGTTTTATCTGCCGTTTTTTATGTCTTGCTGAATACGGTTGCGGATTTGCTTCATCGTTTGCTTGATCCAAGGTTAGATTGGTGATGCGTTATTTACCAATTGGTTACTTATTGTTTGTCGTTGCTTCGGCATTTTTTGCACCACAATTAGCCCCACATCAGTCACATGAAATTGTTGCTATTCCATATAGTCCTCCTAATGATGATTATTTATTGGGTACGGATTCGCTAGGACGAGATGTTTTAAGCAGGATGTTATATGGGGGTAGGCGTACATTACTCGTTTCTGGATTAGCGACACTTCTGGTTGTAATGCCAGGGACATGTTTGGGTGTCCTGGCTGGTATATCACAAAATTGGTTGGATAAGATTATCCAAGTCATTGTAAATACCATGTTGGCTATTCCTTCATTGATGCTCGCACTTGTGATTATCACACTTGGGGGCAGGGGGATTATACAATTGGTGTTGGCAACCGGGTTATCACTGATTCCACTTTATGTTCAGGTCAGTAGAGCAGCTACTCGGCAAATGATCCACCAGGATTATATTGAAGGGGCTTTTGCTGTGGGGGCGAGTTGGTGGGGGGTATTTACACGCCATATTTTCCCCAATGTGTTGCCAGTTCTATTAAACTATGCCAGTGTGATTTTTAGTTATTGTCTTATAAGTAGTGCGGCATTGAGCTTTTTGGGTTTAGGTGGTGAGCCTGGAATACCAGATTGGGGCGTGATGTTGGCTGAAGGGCGCAGTGCCTTCCGCAGCGCGCCCTGGTTAGGGATTATCCCTGGTTTAGCAATTTTTCTCACTGTGTTTTCTGTTAATTTTCTATTGGCTCAATCTAGTGAATAGACTTCTGTTTCTGGATGAAATGCTGCCCATGCAAACCAGAAGTGCGGTGCAGCGATAATCTGCCGCAGTTGTGTGCCAGCTAATTCACCATCAATCGCTGTGCCAAAGATGTTCCATATACTGTTTGTTTGCTCATCACGAATGTTACCTTCTTCGTCGATGATAAATGTTAATGTTTGCTCCTCAACAACGCGCTCATATAATGCTGCCATTCCAACATCACGAGAGGAGTCAATATCGGCAGCATCTAATGCGCTTGTTGCTCCAGGTTGCCAAAAAGCAACAAGCTCTTGCTCGTTAATTGTATCGTTGATGACACCTAATTCTTCTAAAACACTAAATGGGTACGCTTTTGCAACGTCACCAATGCGCACAGCTAGCACACGTTCCACAGGGAATAAGCGAGGATCAGGTTCGCCCCGGAATAAAAAAGGTGTTTCATTACTATCATACCCACGGTAAGGGTTATCACCATAACGACGTGACCCGGGGTCTAGAACTTGTCCGTCAGGGTATTGTTCCATAAATGCTTCAAAACTAACCACATTGGACCCCTGTATATTCAACTGAGTATCTGTATATGCTCCAACAATCCCCTCACCAGTCAATTGTTGCCACCAACTTTGGGTTTTATCATCCCACATAATCAAATCACTGTTACGCAATAAACCAGAAACGCCAAATCGTAGCACATCACCATCCACTGTCCGCTCAAAGACAATAGCACTGTTGCATAATGGGCAGAACGTAACAGCAACTGGCTCGCCACCGACAACATCATTTACAATTTCATGGCGGGTAAGAATTGCTAAGGGATAAGCACGCGCGTCGCCGTTGAGTTCAAATGCAATAACCGGCGATTGAGGTTGTAACCATTCTGCAGCTTCTTCTATACTTTCAAACTGAGGATCATCAATTGGTGGAATGCCATCCCGTCCAACACCACCGGAGATGATCTCATCATAGACCCCTTCCTGATATTGACAAAAGTCGGTTAAATCCCAAGTACGATTATTTTCAAATGGTGGATCGTCACATGTGTTTTGAGCATGAATACCTATACTACCTAAGATCAATATCCCCAATAAAGCGACAAAACGAACCATCACACGCTCCTTATCTGATATTTTCCCTTACTAACCAAGATAGAAACGAGTGCGTATATCTTACGATATTGACAAAGTTTGACCTTGCTACAATCTATGCTATTTATACAATGCTAGATTATAACGAAACGATAAAAAAACCCGTCAAATTTGACGGGCATGGGTAATGAAATGAGTTGAGTAATTAATCTGGCAAGATTTTTGTTTCAAAAAAGTGATCAAAAATCGTGACAAATACTAAAGTGAGTGGG
>RFHA01000478.1 GCA_003696565.1 Chloroflexota bacterium | reverse complement strand
TCTTGCGCTTCCGGGAAAATATTCACCGGTTACTTACTGGCACAGAACGTCGGTTAGGGGAACGTGTTTAGTTTACGATTGACGATAATAACCGCCATACTGTTTGGGGTGGCGGTTCTTTCTGCTTGTGGGGGGGCTTCATCATCATCACCAACGGAAACTATGACCGTGAGCTTGTTGCCCCCCACACAAACATATACCCCTATTCCTACCATAGTTTTTTTACCAACTGCTACACCATCACAAACATCAACTTCAACGCCATTCCCAACCTTTAATCCACAAAGTGCGGCTGCTTTGGCACGTCCTACCTTGCCACCGACCTGGACACCGACTTGGACAGTTACGCCGTCTTTTACCCCGACGATTACAAACACCCCAACCATCACCCCCACCAGAACCATTGATGAACTGTGTCAATCAGGTGTGGATTTAGCATTCGACTGGGAATTGCGGACTTATCAATCAGATGATGTGGCTCCCATATTTGCCTCAACGGATGACCCAAACACCACTATTGTGTTCTACGCGGAAAAACAACATGATCCCACTATAACACTTGAGTTTACGTTGCCTGGTGGTAGTTTGTATTTTGCAGGCGTTCCTATTGAGTCATTTCCTGAACCTGGCATATATGACTGGAAACTCAGTGTGACCCGCGGGGAGGAAACTGGCTTATGTGCTATTCAAGGCACACTCACTATTAAAACGCTTAGCCTGTTGGATTTGATGCGCAATGCCTATCCAACCGCTACACCACAAAATTAAAAGGGGCGCAGCTATAACAACTAACTACGCCCAACTAATAAACTAGCCACACCAATCTGCTGTACAAAAGGGCGCAACGCGCACAGACCCGACCGACGGTAGGCTTTCAAAGGTTTCTTGGGTTATATTTGTAAACCGATAGTCCACAAACACCTCAAACCCATCTCCTCGCACCATCATTAATGTCGAACCACCATCTCTTGCAACAGGTTCTACTTGCGTCCCAATTGGCATGATGCCAGCGCGGATTGTCGCTGCTAGGTCTATAAACCCGACTGCATCTTGCTGTGTAATTTGAGGCACTGATGGATCGACAATGACACGATTAGTTGGTGATGGAGAGAGATAGGTTGCCTCCACAAACAATGCGGCTTCTAGAGCTGCTTGTGCGCAAAAATCTGGTGCGGTTCGGTCTGCCATCAATGTAAAAACACCGCTTTTTTCTAAAAATTGTACCAATGCTTGGGTTACCCGGTCACACCGCATTAATGGTTCCCCACCAATCCACTCTGCCGGACGGCTTGTCATCATATGGTCTGCCAATAACTCAAGATCATGCCGGATGTCTCTTGCAATTGCATTTGGTGTGCTTGGCACCACGCCAAACCATCCAGCTAGGGGAGCTTCTGCGCCTAACAACACCCCGGCCAAAATTTCTAAATCAAGCCGGATTAAGATGGCGAGTTGTGGATCATTAACATCACGGCTGCCACTCCAACCGGGAGGGCGGCTTGCCCCATATGTTGCGGTGGCTAATCGTTCCAAGTCATCCCGCGCTGCCAGCAATACATCTAAGGTGTTATCTTCTGGTTCACTTGCTTCTGGTATCGGGGCTTCCTCTGTGGTTTCAACAACTGGTGTCCCAACAGGTTGGGGGTCTGGGGTAGGGTCTTGTGCTAAAACAGGCAATACCATCAGCCAAGTTAACAAAATCAATGCGATCCCTCGCATAGTGGCTTCTCCTCGATTATCCATTTACTCGAATAGCTGCATTATAACATGGTCTTGTTTTTACATAGGTGTATAGCAACCCTTACTTTAAGAAAAAATCATATAACGGTTGACGTGCTTGCCCGTTAGACTTCACCAAGCCGTATCCATTATCCATCGTATCCGCCCATGCATACCAGATCGCACAAGCTACTTTGCCAGGGAAGTTTGTCCGGATAATCTTCAAAAATCCATCAGCATATTGCCTAACACTATTGGCGATACTATCATCGCCTTGACGGTCTAAAACACCCCATTCTGTAATCCAAACCGGCTTATTCGGTAAAACTTGTGCATACCGTCGAATTGATTCGCCTAAATCACCAAACGGGCTAAACATATGTCCTACCGGTCCACGTCCATATGGATGAAATGCGATACCATCCGGCTGCACACCAGATGGCAACAAGTTCATTACTTTTTGGGCA
This sequence comes from Chloroflexota bacterium, assembly GCA_003696565.1. Classification (GTDB taxonomy): domain Bacteria; phylum Chloroflexota; class Anaerolineae; order Aggregatilineales; family Phototrophicaceae; genus DAOTWY01. The sequence continues at coordinate 6,551 of RFHA01000478.1, read as the reverse complement.
TAGGGTACACCCGTACCCGGTCCACTGGCGTGCCCGCCGGTGATAATTTTGACCGAGGAATCAGCCTGCCGGATTGCCGATATCGATTGAGCTAGCAAGTTAGCATATTCATTAGCTGGCATTGGTACAGCTGCTCGAGCATGTTCTGGTGGGGTATCTTGCTCATTCCAAATTTGATACGCATATACCAGCCCAGTATGCGCAAATTGCCTAGCAATCTTCCCAACGATCTCACTAAAGCGTTTGGCTAAATCCTGCCATCTACCGCTGTCCATTTGATGCCATACATACCCTTGCCCTTCACCAAACGTTTGATGGGTAAATACTATGATGATTTTAAGCCCTGCACGGTGGTAAGCTTCTAAAAGCGGTCGGTATCGTTCAAAAGTGAAATTTAGATTTGTGTTCCCATAACGTTGTGGATTACCTTCTGGAATGGTTGGATTGAGCGAGACATTATATAACAGCCGCGCCCAACCAAGTTTTTTCAACAAACTAGCGTCTGGTTTTCCTAAGTGATGGTCATTATCTAGATTAACGCCAGGGATAGGCACTCCTGGAATTGCTTCTACTGGGTCATCTGCACCAACCGCTTCTAAATACGATGCCGCGCTAAAAGCATCTTTACTAACGGGATATACCAGACGAATCCACTTGCCGCGCACACCCACTTTTTCTAATACACGTCCATGACGCTCTTGCACTTCCAATAAATCAGTTGATTTAATGATTCCTATCGTATCGCCAAATGTCCCCGGCTTAGAGCGCACTCGTAAATTTGCCACAGTAGGGCGGACTCGTAAGTCTTCCCAATATAGCAATAGTGTCGGATCAATCACATGATTCAGTTGAAAGCCATGGATGCCATTGGGTGGGTTTTGCACGACAATCTTAATCGAATCGCCGGATGCTTGTCCTAACGTTGCCCCCAATAACACCATTTGCCCATTAGAAACCTGGATGTTTTGCAAGCCGGCATAAATAACCAAATAGGTTTGATTCTCTACTGTGCTGCTGATCTGAACATATGCACCATAATTGAGCGCGTCGTTGGTGTGGATTACCCTTAGCACTTGCCCGCTAGCACCAGCTTTGACCAATGACCCGGGCTGTGTTGCTAACTCAATGCCTTCGTGTGGGGTGGGGCTATTTGGCATACCAAATAATTTGATGATCCGCGCTGGACGATAATCAGTTGGGTAATCTAATACAAAGCGGTCAAAAATGTGTTTTGGGGTATTGAATTTTTCCCCAAACCGGTCTTTCATTGCGATGCGCTTGGCTAACACACGCGCTAACGCCTCCGGTGTGTCTACGGCAATCACATCAATCCGTACCACCATCGGATAAATCTCTTTGATGTGTTCATAAGCGTTATCGTTCATCCAAACCTTTGGCACCTGAACGGCAGTGACTTCTCGAAAACGGTTGAGGTTATTACCATTAGGGGAGCGCACCACCGCAACCCGTTCAAAAGCATCTAAGTACGGGCGCGCTGCCGCTACCCAACGATCAAATTCTTTATCTGGCAGCACAAGAGCATGTGTCATAAGCTTTCTATCCTTATATCTATTTGTATATGATGATAAATATAACGCCTTGGTTTGCCAAAAACTCCCATATCTGGTGCAATTTTGATTGCATAGAAACAAAAATTTACGCAACCTTTACAGCCTAATAACGCTTAATTTTCAGAACGGTGTATTATTTAAAGAAATGGGAGGTGGGCTTATGAAACGAATAAAACCTGTTTTGCTGATGTTTTTTACGCTTTGCCTTGCTCCAGCAACAGCCCTTACACAATCATTGACTTGTTCAGCGATTGTGCAAACTGCGCTGGCAGCAGTTGATGAGCTTTGTACGGATTTGGGGCGTAATCAGGCATGTTATGGGAACATCTCTGTTTCTGCTGTGCCAAGAGAAGGCGTAACGGATTTTACATTTGAGCAAACCGGTGATGTGATCGACGTTTCGGATTTGCAATCCATGCGTTTAGCCCCGATGGATGTCGAGAATGGGACGTGGGGCGTGGCAGTTATGAATTTACAAGCCAATTTGCCGGATACATTACCAGGGCAAAATGTGACCTTTGTGTTGTTTGGCGATGTCGAAATTGAATCCGCTGTCCAAGAAGGCGATGATTATACCCCCATGCAAGCCTTTTATTTGCGCACTGGTATTGGCGATGCTGCCTGTGAAGAAGCCCCTGAAAGCGGCTTGTTAGTACAAACACCGGAAGGTGTTAGCGAAGTTGCTTTCAACGTCAATGGGGTTGATGTGGCTATGGGATCAACGGTCTTTTTCCAGGCGCAACCTGAAGATGAGATGGTTGTCTCCACTGTTGAAGGCTCCGCTGTTGTACAGATTAATGGTGAATTACACACAGCTGTTGCGGGCACTCGTTTGCGCTGGGGAATTAACCGTGACTTACGCCCCGAAAGCTTGCCAAATTTACCAGAAGACTATGACCCAGACCGGATGCAACGCTTGCCTGTGCGTATTCTGCGCCGTGCTATTCAAATACATGAACCTCTCTCTTCTGAACAATTGGATATGCTACATCATCGCTTGGTAAATGGTGAACCACCTTGCGGTGTAGACCCATTACCAGATTGTGAGCGGTTGCCACAACGACTTGGCGATCACTTCCGTTTAACGTGCATTCCTGACGAGCTTTTAGATCGTTTCCCCAATGCAGATTTGCCGCCATGCTCTAGTTTGTCGGATCGTCCACCCACACATCGCCTCCCGCCACAAGTACAAGCTACCCTGACGGCGGTCAATCTTTCACCCAATGCGGTACGTGCCACGTTAACGAGTGTTAATATTCAACGCCCACGCATTGCTACGATGACCGCTGTGAATATACCGTTAGCTGATTTTGCAGCGACTGCTACGGCGCATCATGCACCACATAACAACCCACCACCGCCCACACGCACACCAACGCATATATCGCCAATAGCCGCCACCCTCACAGCCATCAATCTACCACCTGCAGATGTGATTGCGACACTAACAGCGGCTGCGGATCACCCTACACGTACGCCAACACCGTATCCATCTCGCACGCCAACAACACCCCCACCGTATACGGAACCACCGCTACCCACGCGCACGCCAACACCATATCCATCTCGCACACCAACACCAACGTCTAATGGCCCAACTAGTAGTAATTGAGTGCTGATTATTAAGCAGGCTTTGCCGCAGTATACATAAAAACTGCGGCAATTGTTTTTCTTTAGAACTTAATCGCATACCTCACACGCTAACTTGCTCTCTTTGGTGGGGAGGGGCTTTTAAAGCGTACATACTACTGCCAAAAAGCTTTATTCTTTAGCAAGGAATCACTTGTATCGGTTAATTTTTTGCAATATAATAACTAACAAAAATTAGGTAAGGTAACAGTCGTGAGTTCAAGTGAATCGCGTGAAAGAGTGTTAGATGTCGCTGAAAAGCTTTTCAGCACCTATGGTTATGCCACTGTCAAACTCAAAGATATTGCTAAAGCCTTAGGTATGCGCCAAGCATCACTCTATTATCATGCGCCGGGTGGCAAAGAAGAATTGTACCTGGAAGTAATGCGACGCAATATGCAACGGCATCGTCAGGGCTTAGAAGAAGCAATTGCCCAGGCAGATGATTGGCAATCACAACTTCAGGCGGTGGCATATTGGTTTTTATCTCAGCCGCCAATGGACTTCACACGCATGATCCATTCAGACTTGCGTGCGGTGCATCCTGAACATGCGCAGCATTTAATTCACATTACATATGAAGCAGTGCTTCAACCCATTGAACAAATTTTTGAGCGATGCCAGGCTGCTGGGGACATCAGAGCAGTGGATATTAAACTTTTGACAGGGGCTTTTTTGTCTCTCATCCAAGCTGTGCATAGTGTTCCACAACAATGGACAAACCGCTCAAAAGAGGAAATGGCAGATGAAGTGCTTGATATTTTGCTTCATGGGTTAACTGCTTAAAAAGCAAACAAGGACACCACTTAAAGATGCCCTTGTTCAACTCAGTGTTGGGCTAGTTTTTCCCTCTTACTCAAAATCCCCCCAAAGCGGGCGAATATACACAATGATAATATATGCCACCAAAATCCCCAGGCTTGCCCCGCCAATTGTGGCACGTCCTGTTAAAATTTCTACCAGAGTGACCACTAATGTGGCTAATATCAGTGTATAAACGCCCACTTTAAGCCAACGGAAAATCGCCTCAATGCTAACAATGGCTAAAGTAAACCAGGTGAGGTAAAGCAGCAACATCCAATCCGCAATAGAGGCGGTGTCTCTTGCCAGTGTCGCTATGCCGAACATCAAACTAATTGCAGCGACAATCTGGATTAATCGGAGCAATATCCGTAACTCAGAACTGAATTTGCTCACATGGGATGGCATACTTCACCTCCCTGGCTAACTGTTAAGTTGAAAAAAATATTTTTTTAATAATCTTGATTTATTTTCAGCTTATGCGTTTTTCTAATTGATTGATAGTGCGAAATATCATGTTCAAAATATGACACTTGTTTAGTTTTTGCATTTCTTTCTTCAAAACTTATAATCGTAGACAAACTAATGTTTTTTAGGAGTCCGCCTGATGTCTGATAAAGAATTTCAAACAAATACCTCAGAATGGTTTTATCCTCCAGAACATATTGTCCAAAATGCTAACGTGCCAGATTATGAGACGGTCTATCAAAAAGCGGTAGAAGACCCCATCAGCTTTTGGGCAGAACGTGCCGAAACACTGGAATGGTATCAAAAATGGGATAAAGTCCTCGATGATAGCAATGCCCCCTTTTATAAATGGTTCACCGGAGGCAAAACCAATATTGTTCTAAACGCCTTAGATCGCCATCAAAAAACCTGGCGACGCAATAAGCTCGCCATTATTTGGGAAGGCGAGGATGGAGAAAAACGCTCTTTTTCCTATTGGCGGTTGAACCAAGAAGTCTGCAAATTTGCCAATGTCTTACGTAGTATGGGGGTTCGTAAAGGCGATACCGTCACTATCTATATGGGACGCACACCAGAGATTGTTATCGCGATGCTGGCATGTGCCAAAGTTGGCGCAATCCACAGTGTTATTTACGGTGGTTTTAGTGAGCAAGCTATCGCTGATCGTATTGAAGATGCCAAAAGTCGTGTGATGATTACCAGTGATGGGGCATGGTTGCGCGGGCAGATTGTGCCACTTAAGGATAACGTGGATAAGGCTATTGATCGTTCACCGATTGTTGAGCATGTCATTGTTGTCAAGCGCACCGGGCAAGATGTTCCGATGGTGCAGGGGCGTGACTATTGGTATCATGATCTTATGGCGTTACCTATTGCCAGCACCCGCTCCGAAACAGAAGTGATGGATGCTGAAGACCCCTTATTTATCCTCTATACCAGTGGTACAACTGGCAAGCCAAAAGGTATTTTACACACACATGGTGGGTATCAGGTTTATACCTCCACAACCTTAAGCTGGGTGTTTGATATTAAAGATGATGATCGTTGGTGGTGTGCTGCGGATCCAGGCTGGATCACAGGGCATAGTTATATTGTCTATGCGCCGCTGATTTTGGGAGCAACCAGTATTATCTATGAAGGCGCACCCACTTATCCTTATCCAGATCGCTGGTGGCGCATTGTTGAAGATTATGGCGTGACAATCCTTTACACCGCGCCAACGGCTATTCGTGGCTTAATGCGTTTTGGGGATGCTTGGCCCAACCGACGTGATCTCAGTAGTTTGCGTCTATTAGGGAGTGTGGGGGAGCCGATCAATCCAGAAGCCTGGAAGTGGTTCTATAACGTCATCGGCAAGGGAAAATGTCCCATTATGGATGCCTGGTGGCAGACCGAAACCGGTGGGTTTATGATTACACCACTGCCCAGTGTTCCCTTAAAACCTGGTAGTGCTACCCGCCCATTCCCTGGCATTGTCGTGGATGTTGTTGATGAAGATGGGAACTCCTGCCCACCTAATGAAGACGGTAAACTGGTCATTAAAACACCTTGGCCCAGTATGTTGCGCACTATTTGGGGGGATGACCAGCGATATATCAATCAATATTGGAGTGCTTATCAAGAACAAGGCTGGTATCTCGCTGGCGATTCGGCTCGCAAGGACGAAGACGGCTATATCTGGGTCATTGGGCGTATTGATGATGTCATTAAAGTCAGTGGTTATCGGCTTGGAACTGCTGAAATTGAATCCGGTTTAGTCAGTCATCCTGCTGTTGCAGAAGCCGCTGTCATTGGCGTACCGGATGAAGTGAAGGGTAATGTCATCTATGCCTACTGCATCTTGGTCGCGGGGGAAACTGGTAGCGACGAATTAGCCAAAGAACTACGTGAACACGTTCGTCATGAAGTTGGTCCAATCGCTATGCCCACCAAAATTGAATTTGTGGATAAACTCCCCAAAACACGCTCCGGTAAGATCATGCGGCGCGTGCTCAAGGCGCGTGCTATGGGCTTGCCAGAAGGTGACCTCAGCACATTGGAAGATTAAAACAACAAAGCGGATCAAGCACATTGATCCGCTTT
>RFHA01000088.1 GCA_003696565.1 Chloroflexota bacterium | reverse complement strand
CGTAGTGCGGCAAAACAAGCCATTGATCGCATTCATGCCCAGCGGGAGAAGAATCGTGATGCTATAGAGAAAACTATGGCAACGTTTGAAATGCAGCGGGCAGAGGAAAAAACCGAACTCCCAACCCAACTTGAGCCACCGCTAGAACCACCTGCCCCCAACGGCACAAATTGGCGGATGTGGTTAGGGGTGGTCGTTGTGTTGCTAATCCTTGGTGGAGGCGCATTAATTATACTTTCATCCGGCGATGGAGACGCGGATTCAACTGCTGTGCTCACTACCGCCGTTGCACAGGGGAACACCACAGAATCAACAACAGCCGCCACGCCTACTGATGGACCCAGCACCACCCCAAGCCAAACATCAACCGCCACAGCCACCGCCAGCCCAACCGAACCACCAGAAACACCAGCCACACCGGTTATGTTGGCGCGGCGTGATCTGGCAATCCGCCTGGGACCTGGTACCAATTACCCGGAAATTGGCTTGGTGACATCTGGAGAATTGTTAGAGATTCTCGGCTCAAGTGAAGATGGTGTGTGGTATCAAATTTTGTTACCAGATGGTCGCCGGGGATGGGTGTTGTCATCCCGCTCATTTAGTACATTTTCCGGTAACCCGGATGTTATACGAGTGGTGCAAGCACCAACACTAACCCCCACAGACACGCCAACCGACACCTATACCCCAACCTTCACGCCAACTGCCACCGATACACCATCGGCTACGCCTACCGCCACATTGACCTTTACCTATACGCCAACACCCACCAATACACTAACGCCAACCTTTACGCCGAGCGATACACCAACCGCCACCGATACGCCAACTTTCACGCCAACACCGTCGCCCACTATAACAGACACGCCCTCACCAACGAGTGCGGCATCGCCCACACCAATCCCATCACCAACCCCTATCCCTGCTGGGCGGTTACCTTTCGTGGCAGATTTTGAATCGGCAGACCCAATCGCCCTATGGGATTATGACCCGAATGCCTGGCAAGTGGTGAATGAAGGTGGTCAAGTATTGCTGATCGGTCAAGGGAGTTTAAGCCAACCCGCCATCATCTTAGGACGAGAACGCCCAGAATGGCTAGAAAGCAGCGCAGCGGATTTTGTGGTCAACTTTGATGTCAATCTTGATTCACAGGCAAGTGCGCGGTTGGTTTTCCGATATACCGATGGTGTGGGATATAACGTGTTAGAGATTTTTCCTGGTTTAATTTTATTGCGTAAAAGCGGCTCACGTCCGAATGTTCTAAGCCGTGAAAGTGAAACGGTCTTAAGGCAAAATACAAACGCTCCTATCAGTGCCAACACCTGGCATCATGTTACATTATGGGTGGAAGGACGACGGTTGTATGTGTATGTTGATCGGGATTTGATGCTGACTGTTGAGGATTTAGACGCACCACAGCTCGGCGCAGGGCAAATCTTCCTACAAGTGAACAATTCATTCCGCCCAGCTCGGTTTGATAACATCATCATTCAACGGGCAGAACCCTATAGCGATCACTTCCAAGCATCTCAATTACCGAGTACCTGGACAACAACAAGCACCACCAACAGCGGAATCGCCACCGAATCAAATGGCAACCAATACGTCTTTATGCAAGATGAGGTAGAACTCAACCCGGTTATGCCCCCAGTGCAAGACATCAGTTTGCACTGCCGCGTTTGGAGTACGCAAGGCGGATATTCGATTTTCCTACGGGATAGCAATAACGGCACCATGCAGTTGGAATTTATTGCCGGCAACCTAGAAATTTTCCATTTTGACGGGGCTGGTGGCATTGTTTGGCATGAAAACGTGAGTAACGTTTATAGCCGTAATGTCTGGCAGGATTTAAACATCCAGTTTGAAGGCACACGTTTAGAAATTTATGTCGATGGGCGCAGTCGTTTTGAAGACACACTAGAAACCGCCCCCCCAGGTGGTGTTATCCGTTTTACAACAAAGCGAAACGACATCCTACAGATTGACGATTGTTTATTTACCCAAGCCGCTTCGGCGATTAACGCTGGTGCTGCGTGGGCATATGAACTACAACAACGGGTTTCTGAACGTCCGGTGCGGGTTTCTCGGAGTGAGTTTGTGGAGGATTTCACCGATATTTTTAATACACAATCCGGTTGGGTAGACCGGCGTGCTGCTGCTGGGGAATTTATCAACGATCCATCACAGGCAGATCATCAAAACTATCTACGTATGGTGCATGAAGGTCGTCCGGTTTATCGCATCATTGATGAAGATTATGGGATAGAGATGTTCGGTCCAGCAGATACAACCAGTTTGCGAAACTCCACCGATGTCATTGCCTCAGTTGAGGTGCGTTTGCAAACCCCAGGAGAAGCCTGGATGGCGATGCGTGCCAGCCCCACCCTTGGCTCATACGTCAATGGCTACTTCTTAAGAATGCGGCGGAATAACGATAATTCGGTGGAGTTCATCATCACATATGAAACAAGTAGCGAAAAAATCACCTATTTTGAAGGTGTCATTCCCGGAGCAGAAAACGACCCACTGCCGGAATGGGTGCCGCTCATGATTGTGGCGCATGATGAACAGATTGCCTTTTTTGCCAATGGGCGTTTCTTATTCACGTTAGATAATGCGCAAATTTTAGGGGGCACTGTTGCATTTGGTGTAGAAAACAACACCACCGCGGATTTTGATACGATCCTGATCCGTGATACATCCCCGCATGATGAGTAAATCAACACAAATGGCATACGGGCGGTAACAATAAAAACCGTCTGTATGCTTTTATCATAAAATCAAATTGTCTCGACACAATAGCAGCCAAAAGATGAATGCGCTGGAGATTTAAACACCCCCTATTTTCACCATTCCCAGAATTATGTTAAGTTTTTATATCGGATAGTTAATTTTATAATAGAAACAACATTGCTACTGGTAGGAACATAACTCATGGCAAAGCGATTTTTAACTATTCTTTTCTTAGCCTTATTCAATTTTTCAATCAATATAGCACAAATCACAACGCAATCTCATCCGCTAGCGCGCTACAACTATCGCTATCTTGTTGTCAAGTTCCATGAAGGCAGTATTCAACGGGCGGATGTGCTTGCCAGCGGGATGATAAGTGATATACAAGTCACACGCTTGTTCACCCGTTCCCCATTTGTTCTAAACGTCGAACGCCAGATTTATAGCCAAGTCAGCGGCAATGTTTTGGAAGATTTAAACACATATTACCGCGTGATTTTACCAGAAAATACCACGCCGGAAGATGCTCAACGCATGATCGACCAATATAAAGCCCTGTCTTATGTCGAAACGGTATACGCCGAGCCGTTCTACATGCCTGCTAGCGTGGATATTCCGCCCACAACACCCGATTTTACCGGCAATCAAACGTATTTTCAGTCAGCACCTGTTGGGCTAGATGTGCCTGCGTTGTGGAGTTATCCGGGGGGACGCGGGACGGGTGTACGCGTGATAGATGTAGAAGGCGGGTGGCATTTTGACCATGAAGACCTGCCAATTGACTCATCAGATTTGCTAGCAGGGATCAACTTTTCCAATGCACAAACCCATGGCACTATTATCATGGGTATCTTCGGCGCGCTCGATAATAATTATGGCATAACAGGGATCGCACCAGAAGCGGATTATAAAGTGGTATCTGTTTTTGGAACAGGCAATCTGCCAGACATCGCCAACGCGGTGAATATCGCCACAGCTAATACATCCCCCGGCGATATTATACTGATCGAGTTACAGGCGTTAGGTCCGGCTAGTGGGCAAACTTGTACCTGCCAATGTGATCAATTTGAACAAATCCCAATGGAATATTGGCAAGCAAACTATGATGCAATCCGTCATGCCACGTCCAGCGGGCGTATTGTATTACAGGTTGCTGGTAATGGTGGGATGGATTTAGATCATAGTCGTTACGGAGGGAGGTTTAACCGGTCTGTCCGGGATTCAGGAGCAATACTGGTAACAGGCAGCAACAATCATAGCCCGTTTTGCTGGTCAAATACCGGTAGCCGTGTTGATCTACATCATTGGGGAGGAAATGTCGTCTCTACAGGCTTGGGTGATCTTTTCTTCCCAAATAATGATATCAATCAAGCATATACAGCAAATGGCGCAGGGTCGTCTTCCGCCACAGCAATTACAGCAGGCGGGGCAACTGGTTTGCAAGGCGTTCAGCGGGCACGGGGCAACCCACTCACACCCGCAACCATGCGTGACATATTACGACGAACAGGCTATCCAGCGACATCAAGCTTAATCGGTACTCAGGCAGATATGTATGCCGCTCTCAATTATTTGCATGGTTATGGCACGATATATGGCGTAGTGATGGCGAACGGCTCACCCACTTCTGGGGTAGTGATTCATGCTGGGAATTATGGGAGTGTCACAACCGATTCTGCTGGACGCTTCCGTATAGGTAATATCCCATTAAACAATAGTGTATTACTTTATGCTGATGGACGTAGCGTTGGATACACCGTTGAATGGTGGGCAGATCAATCCACACAATTAACTGCCACACCTCTCAGCGTGAACAGCACCACACCGGTGCAGCATAACATCGATTTTAGTCTAACAAATGGCACAACAATCACCGGGACAGTGTACAATGCAGACACTAATCAACCTGTAGAAAACGTGGCGGTACGAGTAGATGGTTTCCCGTGGGAAGTGTGTACTGCAATTGATGGAACTTATACACTAGATGGCGTTGCATCTGGAGAGGTTTATACAATCATCGCCGGTGGACATAGCACCTCATGCAGCAATGTCGCATATTTGCAAGCAAGTCAGAGCGCAATAGGCGGAGCTTCTGGTATCAATTTCCGTTTAATCCCGTTGGATATTATCACCATTAGTGAACAAGAATTTTATCAAGAAGTAGCCCAACAGCTCACTAACAGCCCTATCACGTTTGCGTTGTTTGATTTTAAGCCAACACACATCATTGCCACGCTACGCGTGAATGATGGCACAGCGCAATCTGTCACGGTCACAGTCATTAACGATGAATTTGTTCGGTTTGAAATCAGTGGCGGAGATACAGTCATCCGGCAAGAATTGCCTAGCATCCTAACACAAGCATTAGACACACTGGCTATCAATAAAGGGATTTCTCCCAGCCAAGTATTGATGCGCCTGCAATTAATGGAGACCATGATTCAAGCAGAATTTATACCATAACATAATCAATAAGGGTGTTATTCAGCCCATCCGTAATCTTCTGGTTATAATGTTGTTGGTAGAAATGGAATTTGTGCCGTTGCCCTCACCTTAACCCCCTCTCCTAGCCGTAAAGCGGCGGTTGGGAGCGGGACTTTTCTCCCCTTCTTCCAGCGCATCGTTCGGGAAAAGAGGAGGGATGAGGGCTAAAACGCGATTCCACCAATTCCGTTAGAACCAGGCAATCTTTACGTTTTACATAATTTTTTCAGAATTTATTCCGAAAATTATTGCAAGTTTTAGGATACAATGTAGTTAACTTAGCTGGGAAGCACATTAACAAATGAGCATAGAGGGTGCAGGTTGTTGCACACAACATCGCCTTTCCGAAATTCATTATACCTGACCTTATTCAAGTCTTACATGACATAAAATCTTGGCACACTCCCATTGAAACCAACAACCCACCCAACCGCCAACATCGTAACCGCAACTAAATGCATCATACACCATCGTAGCACCATTCCTGATTATTGAAGACGCATCACAGGCTTACGGGCAACACACGCATCACAGCACACAGTTATCCATTGAAGCACATCAGCAACCTTATCGATATAACAATACAGCACGGCGGTATATTCAAGATCAACACGCAGCATCAGTTGTCAAGCAACCCCTCATCATCAATTGAAGGTCAGCCAACACCTTAAATGCTCCCAGCTTTAAAACAACAAGCCCGATTATGTATCGGGCTTTTTTATTTTCACACAGTAGATTATCAGCCTGCCATTTGTTTTTCTGCTTTACGGCGATTATAACTACGTGGCTTTTTAGGTGGGTGGGCTTGATGATACGCCACAATGGTGGATAAATAATCTCGCAGCGGAGTGTAAGTCATACCAAGTTCCGCTTTACTGCGCGCGTTATCTAACTCGGACATCCACAATTCACTATATGGTGAGCAATCCGGCAAAAAACCATTGGCTTCTAAAACATCACGCGGGACTTTATGAATATCCGGCTGTTTACCCATAATTTCACCCAAAAGTTGCAAAAACGATTCAATAGAGACCGTCTCATCCTGGCTGATGTTATAAGCGCGCCCCTTACCCATACCCGTGTTAATCAACCGCATGATCGCTTCTACAACATCTCCAACATAAACATGTCGTAAGGGATAATCCGGCGTTTGGGGCACAAGGATCGGTCCATTGTCTTGAAGGCGCAGGATATACGCCAAAAGTCGATTAAAACGATCCCGCGTGCTGTTGACCATTGGAAGACGCAAGGCGGTGTAAGGAAAGCCATGAGTAATATAAGCGCGCTGGAAGGTATCTTCCGCCCGCCGTTTTTCCATGCCATACAACCATTCTTCATAATCATAGGTATTGATCTCTGGCGGGGGCATCAATTCCCCAGCGTAATCATCCTCTTTAAAGGGGCGTGTAAGTCCTTGTCTTACTAAATAGACTTGCCCGCTACTGATGAAAATGTAATGATTAATCTGTCCATTGAGGATGTCGATAATCGCTTCTGCTTCTTCTCCGTTATACATCACGCAGTCCACCACAGCATCAAACGTGCGCCCAGCCAATGCCCGGCGCATCTGTTGGACATCAGTGCGGTCTGCCCGCAATCGCGCTACATCCGCCGGGAGGTCTTCCGGGGTTACCCCACGATTCAACATGGTCACACGGTGACCTTCTTGCACCAGACGTTGAACAAGGAAATAACCAATGTTTCTTGAACCACCAATAATTAATATATTCATCGGAAACCACAAAAGTCCTTTTCTAAATGTTACTATTGCTGCGCGCTTGTGAGCCAAAAATAACGCCGACATCAAGCGCGATTCCATTATAATCACTTTCGCAATCATAATAAAATCATCAGAATCTCAAATTGCTTATGGTATTCTAACGTAAAAGTAGAGTAAACTAGGGTTGTTCAGGTTAAATGAGAAAATTGAGGTGTTTGTAACATGCCAGTCTATACGTATCGCCGAGAAGATGGCTCAACATTTGATTTACGTCAATCTTTCCATGATGAACCGCTGACAATTGACCCGGAGACCGGACAAAAAGTTTGGCGTATTGTTCAGGGTGCAGGGGTAATCTTTAAGGGGTCTGGCTTTTACGTCACAGATAGTAAAAACGCCTCCAAACAAAGCGTTACATCACCTACTAAAAAAGATGATACCGCTAGCAAAAGCAGCGAAAGCAGCACGACAGCCGCTGCAGCAGACTAAGCATATGGGAATAATTCCCACACTTCATCTTGCTGAAGCCCCCAGGATAGAGATTAATCTGATCAACTCTCTTCTCCTGGGGTGTATGTGTTACAACTGAAATCCACCCGTAATGCGGACTATTTTCTGTTTATAATTCGTCACATAGCCCAGCAATTTGTCATGTAATTCCTGCCAATCTGGGCTTTTAAGCGCGTTACGCATGGCAACTAGGTCATCTGAAATGGCTTCTGCTAAAATTTGTGGCGCATTATTATCTCGGCTATAAACAGTATACCATGCCCAAGTGGTTTGAATACCGAGGTTGTTCACCCCTGGTAGCCATTCACGCACCACAAATTCAAAATATTCTTGATCTCGCCCGGGTTTAATATCCCAACTCATTAAGAGCTTATATGCCATAACGTCAACTCTCCTGTGGCTTCAGTAAGACGACTTGCGGCTGCTCAGGTAAGGCACCGCGTGTAATTCGCAGCGTTTCCTCTTCTTGAATTTTACTTACACCCATTTCTTTCAAAAATTTTTCAACAGGATCAAGATCAACAATAGTGCCAGGGATAGCATACTGCATCGGAATGATGTAATTCGGCTCAATGAGTGCAATAACTTCAGCGGCTTGGGCTGCCGTCAGGTTTTGCCCATTCCCGACCGGAACTAACGCAATATTCACCTCACCGAGTGCCTCAATAGTCGATTGATCTGGCACGTGCGATAAATTACCCAAGTGAACAAGTGTCAAGTTACTGTCATATTGAATGGCATAAGCGACGTTTTGGCGCAGGGTTTGTAAGTTGTGTAATGGCAAACCATAGAAAAAGACCCCATCAATTTCATATTCACCTGCACCTGCCAACACATAAGATTGCCCTTTAACGGCGTTGACGTTGGTGCTAAATGGAGACTCTTCACTGATTGTCACAACGTCTCCTTTTAGCTTAAGCGGGGGCAAACCTGTGACACCATCATGGAAAGGGTCTGTTACAATAGTAATACGCCCGCGCTCTGTAATACGAAAACAATTATGACCATACCAAGTAATATCCAACGTTTTTTCCTTCTATACTATCGACAACTGTGTCACACTTTAAAAAGTTTGATTGTTTTTTAATGCACCAAATTATAGCACACTTGTATAAAAAATTCGTCGGATGCGGTGCAGTTGTTCATTATGGGATAACCGGCTCAACATAATAAGTCTCAGTGTCGCCTTCTGCTACCCAACCAATTCGCCCGTCGTCCATCCGTAGCCGCCACCAAGTTACTTCTCCTAAGCAAACCGGACCACCTGTGATGTTAAATTGCTCCCCGCCATTAAGCGAGCCGAGTTGTTCACCACCAGGGTCACGCCGTAAGCGCAATTGTGTTCCATCCGTAAAAGCCACTCGTGCGCGCATCCCAATTTGTAAGCGGCTCGGCGGCGCACCAACACAAAACTCCCCCATAATCATCGGCTGTGGTGTGTTGAGATCACCCGTTTCATTAGGTGTGAACGCATTCCACAGCTTGATGGTTAAATCACCGCCACTGGTAGCAAGCTTTGTCCCATCCGGGCTGAGCGTTAAATCGGTTAAGCTCTCTGTGTGGGCGGTAAATTCAAACACAAGTGCGGCTTGCGGCGTGGTAGCCGTGGGGATTGAATAGGCACGCACCACGCCCAATGCATCTCCCACAATCAATAAATCATTGTCATGATTAAAAGTCACTGCCACGGGTGCCGCTTGCGTAAGATCAGCGATGCGAACTGTCTGGGTAGGGTCAGAAGCGAGATGAACGCGCACGGACCCATCTTGCCCAACAGAAGCAATCATAAATCCATCACTACTATATGCTACATCAGATAACCGTGCTGATGGCTCATAACGCCCGACCAATTCACCGGTGTCTGCTTCCCAGATATAAAGCATATCCCCCGCAGCGGCGAGTTGTGTGCCATCTGGACTATATGTCAACGCCAGCACACGCTCAACATCCGGCAAATTAATAGCTGGCAAATCACCTGGCACATCCCAAGTAAACTGATAAACACCCCCCGCACGGGTTGCATATGCCAGGCGATTGATTTGTAATGGATGACGGGCGATTGACAAAACAGACGGATCGCCCGGTAAATAAAGGGGTAAACCAGGGGCTTCTTCTAAATCCCCGATGGATGCATTCCACACTCGTACTGCGCCATCTAACCCACCGGAAAACACACGTCGCCCATCAGCAGAAAATGCCACGGCTGCAACCGCTTCCCCCCCATGCCCATCAGTCAGTGCTGGCAATGCAATCAACGTTTGAACCCAGGTGACTTG
>RFHA01000477.1 GCA_003696565.1 Chloroflexota bacterium | reverse complement strand
GCCCCAACACGTGATCGTGACCTGCCGCAAGGATGATTACAACGAAGCGCTTGACCTCCAACAAAACACGGTGCTGGTCAAACCGCTGGAAGATGAACAAATTAGAGCATTTGCCGCGCGCTATTTGTCTGAGGAAAAAGTCGAGCCTTTCTTGGCGCGCATTTTCCCTGAATGGAGTTGGGAAGAACATCGTTCACTCATTCATCTGGCGCGCAACCCCTACATGCTCGCGGCGCTGTTGACGGTGTATGAACATCAAGGCGAATTGCCAACTAACACCGGCGCGCTATTCCACACATTGGCGCAAGTATTGTGGGAGCGCGAACGCCTGCGCAACACGCGCGGTTGGGTGGCCTTTGAGCAGATGCGCGAGCGCTTTGGGCAACTCGCCTTCGCCATGATCGATACCGATCAACCTCTAGATGTTTCCACCGCCTATGCCTTAGAACACATCAAAAATAAAGGCTTGTTGAAAACGGTAAAAAAGTATTTGGCTGTTGTAGTCAATTTTGATCTAAAACACATCAAAGATGAAGACTTGTTGAAGGCAGGAGCGAGTGCGGGCTTCATCCGATTGAATCAAGACAGCGTGCGCTTCAGCCACCAATTGATGTTGGAATATTTCGCGGCGTGGGGCTTGCAAGATATTGATGTTAAGACGCGCATTCGCCCCCCTGAATTTTCTTGGTTTGGAGGACGCAGAGCGCAAAAATGGGATGAGGTGGTGGTGGCGCTCTGTGGCATTGTTGATGATGCCAGTGATTTGATCAGTCAAATTGCCGAAGTTGACCTCTTCTTTGCCGCAGATTGTATTGGAAGCGGAATTAAAATAAGCTCCGCCTGCCAATCCGCAATCGTCACCCAGCTCATGCAAGCGCTCAAGGATGAAGATGGGGATGTACGCCGCGCCGCTGCTGAGGCGCTTGTGCAAATTGGCAAACCAGCTGTTCCACAACTCATTCAAGCGCTCAAAGATGAAGATGCGCGGGTACGCTTCCGCGCTGCTGTGGCACTAGGGAAGATTGGGGATGCACAAGCCGTGCCTGCTCTCATTCAAGCACTCAAGGATGAAGATGGGAAGGTACTCAGCGCCGCTGCTGAGGCGCTAGGAAAAATTGGTCAACCAGCCATGTCCCAACTCATTCAAGCACTCAAGGATGAAGATGGGAAGGTACGCCAAGCCGCTGCTGGGGGGCTAGGGAAAATTGGGGATGCCCAAGCCCTGCCCCAGCTCATTCAAGCGCTCAAGGATGAAGATAGTTGGGTACGCCGCGCCGCTGCTAGGGGGCTAGGGGAGATTGGGGATGCCCAAGCCCTGCCTCACCTCATCCAAGCGCTTCAAGATAAAGATGGCAAAATACGCAGCGCTGCTGCTGAAGCGCTAGGGAAGATTGGAGATGCCCAAGCCCTGCCCCAGCTCATTCAAGCGCTCAAGGATGAAGATAGTTGGGCACGCGGAGCCGCTGCTTGGGCGCTAGGGGAGATTGGGAATACCCAAGCCGTGCCCCATCTCATCCAAGCGCTCAAGGATGAAGATTGGGAGATGCGCCAAGCCGCTGCTGAGGCGCTAGGGAAGATTGGGGATGCACAAGCCGTGCCCCAACTCAGTCAAGCGCTCAAGGATGAAGATGGGGATATACGTAGCGCCGCTGCTGAGGCGCTTGTGAAGATTGGTCAGCCAGCCGTGCCTGCTCTCATCCAAGCGCTCAAGGATGAAGATGAGTGGGTACGCCGCACCGCTGCTGAGGCGCTAGGGCAGATTGGAGATGCACAAGCCGTACCCCATCTCATCCAAGCGCTCCAAGATGAAGATGGGGATGTACGCCGCGCCGCTGCTGAGGCGCTAGGGAAGATTGGGGATGCGCAAGCCGTGCCCCATCTCAGCCAAGCGCTCAAGGATGAAGAGAGCGATGTACGCCGCGCCGCTGCTGAGGCGCTAATGCGGATCGGAACGGATGAGGCGTTGGAAGCCTTGCGTCGTTGGTAAGAGTCGCTGTAGGTAGGGGCGGCGCGGTATCCCCCTCCCGTTTTTGCCATCGGCGCACGTTGGGATCACGTTGGTGGGCGGGTATCGCCTTGCGGCGAAGGCCGCCCCTACAATGTCGGTGGCAACATAGCGGCGCGTGTTAGTAGGAAT
>RFHA01000476.1 GCA_003696565.1 Chloroflexota bacterium | reverse complement strand
ACGGTGGACACTTCCGCGCCGCCGGCCCCGACGCTGGTTTCCCCGGCCAATGGCAGCACAACAAATGACAGCACCCCCTACTTTGATTGGAACAATGCCTCCGGCGCGACGCTGTACCAGATTCAGGTCGATGATAATTCGAACTTTGGCAGCCCGGCCGTAGACGCTACCACCAGCAGCAGCAATTACACCTCCGGCGCACTGGGCAGCGCCACCTACTACTGGCGCGTGCGGGCGCGGGATGCGGCCGGCAACTGGAGCGGCTGGAGTTCTGTCTGGACGGTGACGGTGGACACTTCCGCGCCGCCGGTTGCGCCAAGCAATTTGAACGCAACGGCCGTTTCCACCACCCAAATTAACCTCACATGGAACGACAACAGCGACAACGAAACGGGGTTCAAAATCGAGCGTTCGCTCAACGGCAGCAGTTGGTCACAAATTGCAATCATCGGAGCTAACAATACCAGCTACTCAAACACGGGATTAAGCTGCGGCACAACATACTACTATAGGGTACGGGCATATAATGACAGCGGTAATTCCAGTTATAGTAATACAGATTCCGCGGCGACTTCAACTTGTCCGCCCAATGTACCCGCTGCACCGAGTAATTTGAACGCAACGGCCGTTTCTACCAGCCAAATCAATCTCACATGGAATGACAACAGCAATAACGAAACAGGTTTTAAAATATATCGTTCACCTGATGAGAGCAATTGGTCACAAATTGCCACTGTAAGCACAAACAGCACCAGTTACGCCAATACAGGCTTGAATTGCGGCACAATATATTATTATCGCGTTCGCGCTTATAATGGGAGTGGGGATTCCAGTTACAGCAACACGACTTCGACAACAACATCTGATTGTGCTTCCCAGCCCCCCTCAATACCGCAGATTCTTCCTCCACGAAGGGAAGGGAGTAACTATATTTTGAGTTGGGAACCATCTATCGATCCAGATTCACCACCAAGCGCCATCCGTTATTGGGTACAGGTGTTTGAAGAAGATCTTCAAACATTAAAGGCCGAAGAGCAATGGACAATATCCGAGTCCTCATACTCATGGCCGTTTGATCCAGTAAATGATGTTGGTACCTATTATTGGCGCGTCAAGGCTTCTGATGGCATTAACGAAAGTAGTTGGAGCGCATTCGGAGAAGTCATAATTATCAGAAAGGAAGGCGTTATCGATTTATCCATTTCGCTCTACCGTACTCCATCCTTGGCAGAACATGCTGCTTATGAAGAAATTCTGGGATACTTTGCCGACGCAATTTATGAAGCAAGTAATGGCAAGCATAAAATCGGCAATATTACCATATACCAGAACGGTCAATCTCAAGATACTGCTGACATACGATGGGGAGCAAGTGTCTGGCCGCACGCATACGTGTCTGGTTATGGGATAGATAGCATGCATGTTTTTATGGGAGATATATTCCCATTTCCTAATTCTTACGATGCTCTGTCCCCCGCAAACCGACGGGGCGCTGGCTACGCATTGGCTCATGAATGGGGACACTATTATTATGGGTTATATGATGAGTATCGCAACCCATACGAAACGTGTCCAAATGGATGTGGAATAGGAACACCTTTGCCCACAGACACCCCTGTTCCAAATTCAATTATGAATTCCCAATGGAACGCCACGGGAGGGGATTACAACTGGCTTAATTTTTCGGTTGCCAAGAATATTTACGGTGATAACGCGCAGCGACGTGTATATGGAGCCAGCGGTTGGGATACATTACGCAGGCCTGTTTCAGAAGATCCTCGTAACGGAGAACGGCAATCACTACCGTCCCGCATCTTTTACCCCGAACTGGGTTCAGTAGCGCCAGGAGCGGGAGAAGATGCCTCTTTAGAATTACCAACCACACCTTCTACTATTACACGGAGTGAATTAAATATTGTTTGGGAACCTACTACAATGCAATACGAAGAGGCAAACAGCACATCTTATTGGGCCACAATAAACTATTTGGGGGGAAACATTATCAGCTATCCGCAATCAGCCTTGTTGATTGCCAGCGCTGGAATGTTTTATCCCATTGCCCAGGCAGAAGTCACTGCAGTGGCAATAGACCCTGATAATAATACTATTCCCCTCACGTTGAGAGATGATGGGGCACCTCCCGACACATTGGCTGATGATGGACTTTATTCAGGCTATATGCCTTATTACCAAAGCGGAGTTTATACAGTAACTGTAACGTTTAATAATCAATATGGCAATGCTGTGTTTACACAATTGAGTACATTAGCCTCTCCGGGGCCAAATGGAGAAATGTTTACGCCTGTATTTGAACCCGTCGAAGATAATTTTACAATAATAAAGCAAACCAATGTTACTGTGGTTGGGGTTCAATCTGATGATCACGGGGATTCTGTCGCTACAGCAACTTGGTTGACAGCCAATAATATAGACGTGCCTGGGCAGATTGATTATGCAGGCGATGTTGACACATTCAAAATTGTGCCAGATGTAACTGAGCAGGTGGCCATTCGCGTTACTGACGTAGGTATGGAGATGCAACCAGAAATTCAGATCATAGACAAAAATGGCGTTATCATGGTGAATTCCGTTACATCTGTCGCCGTAAACTCTTATTTCTACTATCTGCTAGATGCCCAGGCAGGAGAACCTGTCTATATAAAAATATCTCATGTAGATGATAGTGCAAATCAAGGGTATTACAATGTTAGCGCAGGGACACCGTTATTTAATGAACAACATAAGGTTTATTTACCGGTGATCATTCGATGATGATGCTGCTCAATCTGAATGTTTGTTAATGGATTGCCACCACATTCTAAATCTGGCACTTGTTATTAAATAACTTTACAAACGGCCGTTATTCCACAAATACGAATAACGGCCGTTCCCCCATATTCACTATACTAAATCACCCCCAGGAGTCAAAAATGTTCCGCCGCCTAACCGCCCTGCTCACCGCCAGCCTGCTGCTGCCCGCCATCTTCCTCATCATCTCCCACACCCTCGCCTCTGGTAGCATAGCGCCAACGGCCGTTACCACCCCACCACCTCCGCCCCCCCTGCCCAACTCCTGCGTCACGGGCGGCACCGCCCCCGACGACTACGACCAACCCGTCTGCTGCGTCAGCGGCTACGTCTACCTGGACGGGCAGCCCGTCGCCGACGCCCAGGTGACCATTACCAGCGAAAATGGCGCATCCATCACTGACACAACTATCCTGACAGGAACCGTTCCCCGCCCCTACTACAAAAGCAGCCTCGACACCGCTCCCCTTAACGTAGAACCAGGTCAGAGTGTCACCGTCACGGCCGTCATCAACGCCCAAAGCAAAACCCAAACCTTCACCGCCCGCGAAGGCGGCCAGCAAATCGACATCGTCCTGCCCTACAACAACGTCGAAGCAGAATGGCAGCATATAGCCGCCCCCGCCGCCCGGCAAAACCACGAGATGGCGCAATGCAGCGCCGCCGGCGACCTTTGCATTTGGGGCGGCAGCGCGGCCGGCGGCGCGCAAGACGACATCATGGCCTGGCAGGGCGAATTCTGGCAAGCCTTCTCCCCGCAAAACCGACCGTCAGCCCGCTACGCCTATCGCATCGCCTATGACCCCGTCCGGCAGGCGCTCATCCTCTTCGGCGGTTACGATGGTGTCAACAGCTTGGGCGATACGTGGGAATGGGACGGGCAGACGTGGACACAACTGCATCCCGCCCTCTCCCCGCCGCCGCGCCACGCCCACGCGATGGCTTACGACCCCGTTAATCACGTTATTTTGCTCTTTGGCGGCTAGGGCGAAAACGGCCGCTTCGATGTCGTCGTTGGTCGAAAAAGCCGTTGCCAGGTAAGGAATGTGCTCCAGTATGTCGCCCAGGCGAATGTATTCGGTAAAGTCGGCGGTGTTGGCCAGCCGTGTTTGCCCAGTGCGGTGGTCTAACACTTTGAGGCCGCTGGAGCCGGGGGAGAAGTGGACGTTATTACCGCCAATGTGGGCATGGGGACGGCCGTCCGGTGTTTCAGTAATCTCTGGGTGATTCTGGGGGTGCTACAATACAAGCGTCGAACAAACAAGGCCGCAAGGCAAGTTTCAGTAATCTCTGGGTGATTCTGGGGGGTGCTAATCGTATTCAAAAGCCTTTCGTGAAAATTCATTGTGAGTTTCAGTAATCTCTGGGTGGTTCTGGGGGGTGCTAAATAGCAGCAAGTTTTGGATTATCTTGACTTTATACCTAGTTTCAGTAATCTCTGGGTGATTCTGGGGGGTGCTAACTATTTTTTGCCACCACTGGCAATCTGGATATTACGCGTTTCAGTAATCTCTGGGTGATTCTGGGGGGTGCTAATCGTATTCAAACTTTAGTTTCCGCTAAGTCGGAATTGACACCTTATTTTTGCACGAAAACGTGCAAACAGAGACGGTTTCTATT
>RFHA01000475.1 GCA_003696565.1 Chloroflexota bacterium | reverse complement strand
GGACGGCCGTTGGGCCATCATTGACCTGGTGGGCAAGCGGGGACGGGTGCGCTCGGTGGGGATTCCGCCCTGGGTGAAGGTGGCACTGGACAGATGGGGGCAGGCGGCGGGGAGGCGAAACGGCCGTATCTTTCTGGCACTCAACAAAGACGGCAGCCCGTCTGGTTCTGTGCGCACCAGGGGCGGCGGCCGGACGGATGGTTTTATGACGGCGCAGGCCATTTACAATGTGGTCAAGGAACACGTGCTGGCGGCAGGGTTTGTCAACAGAC
This sequence comes from Chloroflexota bacterium, assembly GCA_003696565.1. GTDB lineage: Bacteria > Chloroflexota > Anaerolineae > Aggregatilineales > Phototrophicaceae > DAOTWY01. The sequence goes on along the minus strand of RFHA01000475.1, from coordinate 1,424 downwards.
AAGGCGAAGCGTCACTGGCTGCCCATGACCTGCGGCGGACGGCGGCGGCGCTGGCCCTGAAAGGGGGCGCCGACCTGCGGCAAATCCAGCAGATGCTGGGGCATGCCAGCATCACCATCACCGAGCGGTATCTGGAGCCGATGCGCAGCTTGCAGGTAACGGCCGGGGACTTTATCCAGATTGAGCTGGCAATGGCTACTTAATATCCTCTGGCATTTCCTGCCCATTCACTGGAAGGGCAGACTGCCATTTTCCCAAGTACTTACTGGAAGATACTTAACCGGTAAACTTTCTTATCTTCCCTTCCTCCCCATTCATCTCTTAGCGGTATGCAACACAAGAACCTGCTTGCGTTTCCCGTAGGAAGATATTCTCGGAAATCGCTCATCAATCCATTTGTATTCCCAGTGCATCACCCCATAAAGGTACAACAATTTGACCGCGGCACTTAACATAATTTTGGAAGCGCTTTGGAAGCGGTAGCTAAATACAATGAATCTTATAACGGTTTCAGAATCATCACGAACTTCTGACATCGGCATTTTTTAGCACTGGCAACAAAACCTAGAGCAGCGCATCAGGTACGACCGCCCTATCCTGCGCATGGATTCGTGCGGGGTGACGACTACCGCCGGTTAATGACTCTCTATACAGCAAGTAGTTGTCGTGTAGAGGCCTTCGTCCAGTGCCGATACTAGCCGCAAACTAATGGTTCTGTGCTGTCTCCCATGCCGGAGGCAGAGGCTCTTTACCAGCAATTGGTGACCAACTCAATGGCATTACCGGTCATTGAGTCAATGTTATCGTTGGCGAAAACGCCCCCGACTACAGGGCTTCCACCCAGACAATGCAAGCGGCCAAAAAGTTGATCGAGCAAGCAATTGCTCTGGTGAAACGGCTAAGTCGTTTGAAATTGGCATGAAATTTACTCCGATTTTGATAGGAGCGTGATAGGAGCGTGATAGCAGTCTGGTATTGTAATGGTGCAAAAAGCAAGGAGATGAACTCAATGAACAATTATGCAGACAAAAATTCCGCCCATGTCCTTATCCTCCGCCTGTGGCGCGAACTCCCCCAAGAAGCAGACACGCCTTCGGAATGGCGTGCCTTGATTGAGGATGTCGGCACCAGCCAACGGTATCCGGTCAGGGATATGGCGGTGCTCCACACCTTGTTCGCCCCCTATGTGGAGGCGATGGGTCTCGATGATTTTTTGCCTGGTGAAGAGAAGTAAAGATGGTCTCAAATTTCTTGTTTTTAAATTGATAAGGAGCAATCAAATGAGCAACATCGACAATACAGTAACAGAAATTCTTGCTGCACTTCAAGCCGAGATTGCGCGACTAGAGAGCGAATTGGCTAATTGCAATCGGCCACGCCGTGCAGAGTTCTTCCAAAACAGCGAGTATCGGGGTGAATCTATT
>RFHA01000474.1 GCA_003696565.1 Chloroflexota bacterium | reverse complement strand
CTTTCCAAGGAAGAACGTCAACAGCAAGTTCAACATCGTCATCAATATGATGGTACATTCAGCACGGAATATCAACTTAAACGCAAAGATGGTGAAATCATCTGGGTAAGAGATACCAGCACTATTACATATGACAAAGAGAAAAACATTGTTCATATTGATGGTGTGTTGGAAGATATTACAGAAAAAAGAGCAATGCAAGCTGAACTAGATCATATACATCAACTTGTTTTACAAGCAAAACAAGAATGGGAAGCAACGGTTGATTCTCTGCCGCAGCTTATCTGTTTGTTAGATAATACTCGGCAGATTCTCCGTTGTAATCGCGCATCAGAACGCTGGGGATTTGGTCAAGTTGAGCAGGTTAAAGGTAAAAATATCTGTGATGTGCTAACAGGGTTTGAACATATTGACGGACAAAACATTCGTCAATTATTTTATGATAAATGGGAAAATTTAGCCGCTGGCGAAGCGTTTGCCTTTGAAATTGTCAATCATCAAACTCAGCAATATGCCACAATTCAAGTTCAACCAATCGCTCAAACCACTTATTATCATGCAATTGAACAAAGCAGTTATGCCGTTGTTATTATTCATGACACCACAACCAGCAAACAACTGGAACAAACGCTTCGTCAGATGAATCTAGAACTTGAGAAACGTGTACAAGAACGCACGGCTGAGCTAGAACAAACTAACTTACTATTACAAAAAGAAATTAATCAACGGGAAATGATCGCTCTTGAATTAGAACAAGCCCTGCAAGAAGAAAAAGAACTAAACGCCTTTAAAGCACGTTTTGGCACCTTGGTCTCTCATGAATTCCGCACACCGCTTGCCATTATCCAAACATCAGTAGACATTATCGAACGATATAATCACCAAATAACAGATGAACGCCGGCAGGAATTAACACACAACATCCGCACACAAATCAAACATCTAACTAAATTACTCGATGATATTTATATGGTCAGTCGGGCAGAAACAGTAGGCATCGACATGACACGTGATTGGGTTCACCTGCGCACATTTATTGATCAAATTGTGAACGGCTTATCACAGTTAGCACATGCTGATCGTCAATTTATTTATACTAATCACATCGACCAAGATATAAAAGCTTATATCGATAGGCGATTAATCCATCAGATGATTACCAACCTTGTATCCAACGCAATTAAATACTCGAAAGCAGGGACAAGTATCACCTTAAACACCTATCATCAAGATCATGATTTCATCATCGAAGTGAGTGATGAAGGGATTGGTATTCCTATTGAAGCGCAAGAGCACTTGTTTGATGTATTTTATCGCGCAAGTAATGTGACAGAAATCGGTGGAACAGGGATTGGACTAGCAATTGTGAAGCTCGCAGTGGATTTACATCAAGGTCACATCACCTTTACCAGCGAGCCAAATCAAGGAACAACCTTCAAGGTCAAAATCCCTCTCGGCAAGGAAAGCTAATGCGGCATATTTTGATCGCACTGGGTATCATCTTGATCACAACTGGATTACAGCTTACACCGCCGGATGAAATTGGTTTACCTTATGGCGCAACCGTTAGCGGGCAAATCAACGATGACACACCGCGTAATCGTTATTACTTCGATGCACTGCGCTGTGATTTTATTTCTATCCGTGTCATAACCACACAAGGCACACTTGACCCAGTAATTAGTGTGATAGATAGCGACAATAACCTACTTCACTGGCAGGATGATTATAACGGCTCTGGCAATGCCGTGATCGAAACGCTTGGTATGCCCGCCACTGGACGATATTACATTATCGTTTCCCGTTTTGGCTATGAACTTGGACAAACCTCTGGAGAATATCAAATTACTATCGACCGAATCGGTAACGGCTCTGATCCGAATTGTGCGATGCGTTATGGAGACACCGTTTTTTATACCATCACCAATGATGCCCCTTTTGCCGTCTATAGTTTTCGGGCAAGGCAAGGTGATATTATCAACATTGAAATGCGCCGTCGCTCTGGTGATTTGGATGCCTATTTAGAATTATTAAATGCCGATGGCATCGTGATGGACGCAAACGATGATGTGCTGGGGCAAGGAACAAAAAACGCAGCCATTCAATCATTTGTCATTCCACAAGATGGCATTTATTATATCTATGCAACACGCTATGGTTTTGAAGCCGGTACCACAACCGGTAATTTTTCCCTGGTCTTACAAGAAGCAGCTAACAGCGGTTTGGGCAATTCACCCTTAGCCGCTATTCCCATCAGCACCAACGCTATTCAAGAAGGAACGCTTAACCCACAACTGAATGCACAATATTACCGCTTCCAAGCAAGTAAAGATGATCTTATCACGATCACACTCACGCCGTTAGGTGGTAATGGCGATATCACATTAGCACTAACTAACGATAGCTTACAACCTATTGTTACTAGCAACACCATTGAAAACTTCCTCATTCCAACTGATGGTGAGTATTATCTAGTCATATCTGGCACCAATGGACGTTATCGCCTATCTATTCAAAATGATGGCAATGCGTTTGCCAATGTCCCAAATGACATAAGACGAATCACCTATGGAACATCCATCACAGGTAACATTGATGACACTACCCCACAAGTTACATACGCTTTTTGGGGTGAAGCCGGTGATACCATCCGCATCACAATGGATCGTAGTGAGGGGAATTTAGACCCATATTTAACGATATTAGCGGCGGATGGCAACACCGTTTTAGTCGTTGATGATGATAGTGGTGTTAACCAGAACGCCCGTATTGAACGTTATACTCTGCCCCAAACAGGTGTATATTTTATCCGTGCTTCACGCTTCGAAGGTGAGGCAAATCCCAATACAATCGGGAGTTACGTCTTGGTATTAGCCCGGATTTTTGACTAGGCATCTGTTACCCTAGATATGGCAAAATTTGCCGAATGACATCCTCATCGGTTTGTGGCATATTCACACCGTCATATAACATCCAGGTTTCTACATGCTCCACATATTCACCAGGAGATAAGACAGTCAGCGGGGCTAGGCTTTCCAATTCCAGAATAGCGTGATCGGTATAAATTTCTGCATTACTGCCCATATCTGGATACAATTTACCAGATTGTGCGTCAAATGTTTTGATAAACAGATGCCCGTTCCGTACATATGCCAACCATCCATCTGGCACCCACATCCCAACTTTTTGTGGTTCAGAATCGGCTTGTTGTCGTAAAAGAATATATTGCTTTCCAAATGTCCAACGTGAGTCCGATAAATCAGTATACGCCCACAATGCCAATGAGCTTTTTGGCAGTAAATTGCCATCATGTGGTGCGCGGGGTGGTAATGGAATCACAGCGGTTCCGCCTTGCGCCATCACCGTTAATGCCCAAGGGGCAAGTTGTACATCCCATGCGTGATAATTCGTCAACCGATGGGTGATTGTAACTTTGGGTTGATGAGGGTCCAGGGCAATCCACAATTGCTTTTGGATACCCGTCAATGGTTCGGTTTGTTGAACAACATGCAGCACACCATCGGCATAATGCGCCGTAATGGGCTGATTGTCTGGTACATACGTGCGGGGATGTGCCTCTGGCGCATGCCATAAACGATGCCCCCCATACAATCGCCAGGTGTCTCCACCGGTTAAGCCTAGTTGATTTTCAAATGTGAAGAATTCATTTTCTCCACCTACAAAGCCAAAATGAATAATACGCGGACCAACATCGCCCGTCACAATTAATTCAACCGTGCCATTGCTCAATTGATAGCACGTTTGCCATCCGCCATAAGCAACTGTCTTAAACATTGTCTGAGCATCCTTTTGTGCATAATGGCGCAATTGTAACGCAGCATAAACCAAACAAACCAGTCTATAATCAGACCAGTTTGTTGACAATATTAGCCAGATATATTAATTAGACAATCCAGGATGCATCAAGCTCAAACTGATTAGAGGTTTTATCAATCACTAAGCCCGGCAAACTAGCAGCCATACTTAAATACGCGCCAATTAATGCCAAAGATTGGTTAGCGGCTTTACAGGCTTGTTGACTCGTCCAATTGATAATCAGCTTTTCACCTTCAAGCAATGCTGATAAGAATCCGTCACAACGGCGCGCCGCAGGTAAAAAAATCTCTTCAACCAGTTTTTTAAGGTCTTTTTGACTGGCTGATGGCGCATGTAGCGTCAGTGTTTGTATAAACATTGTTTTGCACCTCCTAGCCTACTTCTTCATTTATTATTATAGGACATTCCTTTACTCAAATTGCGTAAGAAATGCCTAAAAAGTCAAGACCACCCGCATAGCGGGTGGCTCTCGACTTTGGCACTTTAAGTAGCCCGCGAGTTTTCTTTGCGGGCTATTTTT
>RFHA01000473.1 GCA_003696565.1 Chloroflexota bacterium | reverse complement strand
TGCCCCTGCTTCTAAAGTAGCTTGAACAAAGTTTTCGTATGTGGCTTGAATTTGATCGTTATCTCCGTTTGGCGCTGGCTCAACGATCATGAAGAAGTGAGCATCTGTATTAACGGTACCTTGGTAAACTGGATAGTCCATAAATCCCATTGTGATTGAACCTTCAATCCACTCAAGGACATCGCTTGTCATACCAGTACCGCGCTCAAACATTTCTTCAGGCGTATCAGCCGCCAAACTACTTAGAGCATCATAACTATCTCGTAGCGTGCCAAAAGTGATCGCTTCTAGGGCGTAAGGTGTTAAGAAACCAAATAACTCTAGCCCCATTTGAGTATTGAGTACTTGAATTTCTTCTTCTGAAAGTCCCGTTAATTCGGTAAGTGCTTCAACATCAATACCCGAAACGAGATCAAGTGTAACACCACTGCTTTCTTCCCTAAAGCCTAATGCATAACCATCAAAGGCTTCATCAATTAGTGCTCGAATGCTTTCTTGCAATATAGCAGGATCAGTTGTGTCTACTCCAGCTACTTCCAAAGCACCTTCAGAGAAAGTTTCTCGCAATAAAGATTCATACAAAATAGGATCATGTACTGGGCAGAATAACGAAGGTCCTACATAAACACGCAAGAACGACTCAAGATCAAGATCACCATAAACACGATTAAACCGTTCGGTCTCAGCTAAAGATGGAGTTAAGCCATTCGCAACATCAATAATTGCTTCAAAAGATGAGCGCCCTTGTGTAAAGACAAGATAATCATCAACAATACCCAACGCTACCACAGGATTTTCGGGCTCGCCGGGAGCTTCGAGCTCATCAGCTAGTAAACGATAGGTATATCCTCCATACTCAACTTCAATATTAGGAATTTGCGCAAAATCACCATCTGTAAATTGGGCATCAATGAAGGCTTGCGCTCCTTGTGCATTTAATACTGAAGCCAAAATAACTACTTCAGCAGAAGGAGTTGACTGGCTTGTGTCTTCCATTACATATTGTGCCATACTTGAAGACAAGCAACGCAAGTTAACAATAGAAACTTCATCACCTAGCCATGTGCGAATTTGGTCAAGATCAATATCAGGATTTAAGAACAATAGCTCTAGCAATGAGTTGATTTCATCGCCAATAAAAGCACCTTCTGAGCCAGCATTTAACACTGTAAACAATGTCCCCACACGATCAAACATACCGGGGCTAGTATCAAGCGTAATATACAGTGTGGCGGAATCTGGTGCTAAAATAGCTGGTGGTTCAAATAATTCAACTGAAACATCAGCAGCAGGAATCCAACCTAAAGCGGTGCTACGTAGTTCAAC
>RFHA01000472.1 GCA_003696565.1 Chloroflexota bacterium | reverse complement strand
CCCGATATATGGACCAAGCATGAACGCCGCTTTTTGTGAACGTGTATCTGGCGAAACAATGCGGTCTAAATTTGCTGCAACTGCCTGAGCATTAAACGGGGTGCCATCATGAAAAGTTACATCTTGGCGTAGTTGAAATGTATAACTTAAGCGGTCGTCTGAAATTTCCCAGCTTGTTGCCAAACCTGGGACAATCTCGCGAGTTTCAGGATGACGATAAACCAGCGTATCGTACACCTGCCTCAAAACAATCCCAAGTTCAGCAGAACGATGAATGTGTGGATCAAAGCCGCTTGGTTCTAGCGTCAATCCATAGACAATCGGATTTTCGCCACGTGTTTCCTTTGGTGTAGCACACCCTGCAAGGATCAATAACAAAATCACAACAAATCGTTCAAATTTGAGCATTTTAGCCTTCTCTAGCTACTCACGATAGGTTAGCATCTATTGATGGAAAAGTTTACCACAAATAGAGGGTGAGTCTTAGTGACAAGGTATAATTCCTCACGGCTATTAACCCCCCCCAGAGAAGAAGAAGAGATCTATCCTTATCGGCGTGTTTGGCATAGTTTAAGCATTGAGATGGGAGGGGTATTTACAATTGCGTTGGTGTTTTATGTGCTGGTTGGCTTCGTTGGGATCAACTTACCACAAAGCCTATGGCGAGCAGGAAACGCAACGCTTGCCTTGAGTCCGGCAATGTTCTGGCTGGTGTTTTCTTGGTGGCGAGAACGGCGCGTGCCAGAACCACGTGAACATCTAACAGCTGTATTTATCATCAGTGGATTAGCGGCAAATGCGATCGGCATCCCATTAATTACATATCTGGATGTCGATCAATGGCTTTCATCTGCGGATACAATTGGACGAATTTTAGGATATGCCTTCACGGTTGGGATTACACAAGAGACCATTAAATACTTAGTAGTGCGTTATCTCGCATGGGAACGTGGCTTCCGTATCCGACAAGACCCACTTGCATATTGTTTAACAAGTGCGATGAGTTATGCTACAGTTGCAAATTTACACTTTGCACTGGATGGTGTCCCATCACCTGATATTGTTGCGATGCGGATTTTCAGCATAACGGCTTTACATGTTACAGCAAGTACAATTGTCGCCTTTGGGATGACCGAACTATATTTCAATCCACGCACTGTTTTTGTGCAACCATTTATGTTGCTTTTAGCGGCGATTGTAGTGGGAATTGGTATTTCATTCCGAACAGGATTAACCAACAGTGGGTTTGTATTGGGGATCGGTGGCACACGCCCAATCTTAGGATTTATCTTTTCATTGGTGCTGATGGTTAGCGTTTTGGTATCATTTGCATTTTTGTTCACCACAACAGAACGTCAAGCGCAGGAGGCAGCCGAAGAAGAAACATGACAGAAGTCATTGAGATTCGTGGAACAGAAGAAGCAACGTCAAGGCAATATCGTCTGGGGCATTTCCTGACATTAAGTGTCGCTATATTAGCGTTTTTATATGGTCTTAACATGCGTGAAAGCATCACAAACGCCACAACACTTTACACTGATGTACGCGCAGGAATCCGTGTAAGATACCCACGCAATTGGCTCATTGATATTGATGGTGATTATGTCTTTCGTGTGCGGGATATGACACAAATCGGGTTCAAAACAACGATCCAAGTTAGTTTACGTCCGATGAGTGCAGATATGACAGAGCAAAACGTATTAAACACGCTGCACATCGCCCGTGCAGAGAGTTTGTTTGCCTACGATCCACAATCTACCACACCTTATCTACTACCGGATAATCTGCCTGCTACAGCTATGACTTACACATATATTGAACGAGACCCAAATCCATTTTTGGAATCAGCCTCATATAATGTAACAGGACTAGACATTTTAATTAACACTGGAAGCCAGGTTTTAATTGTAACATTTCGTACAGATTCCAATCGATTCAACGATGATCTGCCCATTTTTGAGCAATTTTTAGCGAGTCTGGAGTTTTAGTCATGTGGCGGAAATTTATCCTATTGATTGGGATATGGCTAATTCCTCTATCAACAGGGATAGCACAAGATGTGACATTTGATCTGGATCGTATTCGGCGATCAACCGTATTTATTTTACAAACACAAACAATTGGAGATAGACCCATTGTCACCTGTATTGGATCAGGTACGCTGGTGAGTCGCTCTGGATTAATTGCAACAAACGCGCATCATACTGTTGCCAATAACGATTGCCCTGGTGACCGTATTGTGATCGCACTGAGTTCAAGCAATAATCAACCACCTATTCCTGCCTACTATGCAGAAGTAATCCAAGCGGATGAAGGGCTTGATCTTGCTGTATTACAAATCACACAAGAGTTGAACGGGCGTGCTATTCCAGCAGATGAACTAACATTACCATTTGTCCCATTAGGAGATTCAACCACAGTAAACCTTGATGATACAATTACAATTGTTGGTTATCCTGACGCTGGCAATCAGCCGGTTGTTTCTATTCGGGGGACAATCAGCAGTTTTGTGGCGGAACCAAGCCAAGGCAATCGGTCATGGATCAAGACTGATACCAATGTTCCAGGAACGATTAGCGGCGGCGGGGTCTATAATAATCGTGGTGAATTGATTGGCATCCCAACAACAGTTCCAGTTGTGCCGTTGGTGCCGGATGCAACTTGTTTACAATTAGATGACACAAACAACGACGGCTTGATTAACCGTAGTGACCGGTGTGTGCCGATAGGGATATTAATTAATGCATTGCGTCCATCCAACGCATTACGCCCGCTTTTAAGAAGCGCATCTTTAGGTATTTCTATAGAAACACTCACAACAACAAATCTGCAATTAGAAGCTGACGGCGATCCCTCATTCAGCCGCCTATTATTTTCCCCATCAGAGACAGAAGGAATGCCAACGACTATCGCCGCCAGTTTACCAACTGGAACAGATAGCTTATATTTATTCTTTGATTACCGGAATATGACTCCGGACACGATTTATGAGTTAAGAGTAACATTTAACGGTCGCCCTAGCCCACAGTTTAGTTTACCGCCTGTACGTTGGAGTGGTGGACGAAGTGGATTATGGTATATAGGTAGTCGTGGGCTGGTGTGGCCCAATGGTGAATATCAATTTACATTATTGATTAATGGATTAGCCAGTCAAACAAAGAGTATTGTTATCGGGTTACCACAAGAACAAACAGCGATTTTTAGCGACATCTCATTTGGGGTTGAATCGCTTGACGGACAGTTTTTTGCGTTTGGCAATGTCTTACCATTGGAAAACATTGTTACAGCGCGATTTGTTCACCGCAACGTGACACCTGGCACCCCCTGGGCACAAATTTGGTATTACAACGATACAATCATCCTGCAAAATGAAATACCTTGGGAAAACCCAGGATTAGACACACAATTGATTCGCATCACAGGTGATGCTGGGGCACCTTTACTACCTGGTCGGTATCGATTAGAGTTATATTTAGACGGACTTCTGGCTGCAACATCAGACTTTGTAATAGCAGGTTTACGAGAAGGCTCTGAACCAAAGCCATTTCAAAACGTGCGTTTGACGGCAGCAGGCAATCCAGCAGCAGCAGCTGAAGCACGTCCGATTAGCACATTTCCAAGTGGTTTGTCTAACATTTATGCTTTATTCAATTGGGAGCAAATTTCTCCTGGCACATTATGGACAATGCGCTGGTCAGTTGATGGCATTGTATTTTATCAGCGAACTACCCCGTGGGATAATGAAATCAGTGGACGGAATTACATTATTCAGCTTATTGGTAAAAGGGGCATTCCCGATGGCACTTATCGTTTAGATATATTGATTGGGGATAAATTGATTGAAAGCGTTGAAGTCAGTGTTGGCATTGGGCAATTACCTATCGACCGTTTTGCTGAGCTAAGCGGTGTCCAATTAAACGGCTTAATTATTGATGCCGAAACCCGTGAGGGGATTGCAGGAGTGACTGTAGTCATCATCAGTGAAGATTACTCCGTTGCAGATTTTACTTGGGATCAAAGTCAAATATACACACTAGCCACCACAGACCGGAATGGACGTTTTCAGCTTGATCTTCCCCTGCAGTTTGATACGCCTTACAGTGTGGTTATAGAAGCTGATGGCTATTTACCAATTCGGCAAGATGGTATCATCGTAGATGAAGAAACAGAAAACCCACTTAACATCGTGCTACCACTATCAAAGGATTGAATATGAGTAAAAAGCAACGTCTGGATGTCACCCTATTTGAACGCGGATTAACCCCTAGCCGTGCTAAAGCTCAAGGGATGATTATGGCAGGCGAAGTATTGGTAAATGGCATAAAAGTCGATAAACCGGGCACACGAGTTAGTGATGAAGATGACATCACACTCAAATCCAAACCGCGTTTCGTTAGCCGAGGTGGTGAGAAATTGGCAGGCGCACTGGCGGATTTCTCATTTGATGTCAGCGGGTTAATTTGTGCTGATATTGGTGCTAGCACAGGGGGATTTACAGATTGTTTGTTACAAAATGGCGCAGCAAAAATTTACGCCATTGATGTTGGTTATGGTTTATTAGATTACACATTACGGCAAGATAATCGGGTGGTTGTTATGGAAAAAACAAACGCTCGCTATATCGAAAAATTAGATGAACCGATTGATCTTGTTGTTGTAGATGCATCTTTTATCTCTTTGAAGCTATTAATGCCCGTTTTCAAAAACTGGTTAAAACCACAAGCAGATGTTATTGCACTCATTAAACCCCAATTTGAAGCTGGCAAGCGAGACGTGGGTAAAGGTGGGGTTGTACGAGATTCAGCCGTTCATGAGCGCGTTATTCAGGAAATCGTTACATTTTCAAATGAGTCAGGTTTTTCGATTGCTGGTTTAACGATTTCACCCATCAAGGGACCAGCGGGGAATGTGGAGTTTTTGATCTGGCTTGGATGGGGAAAAACATATCCATCCACTCAAAATTTAACCGAGCTTATTCAACAGCTTACAAACAGCTAAGTCTTTTTGATATAATAGCCACGTATCTGTGTGGTAGAAAAGTAGAAATTTTGATGAATCGTCAAAACATCCGTAACTTTTGCATTATCGCTCATGTAGATCATGGGAAAAGTACATTAGCAGATCGCCTGCTACAGTTGACCAACACCATATCAGAACGGGATATGCAAGCTCAACTACTTGATGATATGGATTTAGAACGTGAACGCGGTGTGACAATCAAAGCTTCTGCCGTGAGAATGACTTATACCTATGAAGGCGAAGAATACATCATCAATTTGATTGATACCCCTGGACACGTCGATTTCACATATGAGGTTAGCCGTGCCTTACAAGCCTGTGAAGGCGCGTTGTTGGTCGTCGATGCCAGCCAGGGGATTGAAGCACAAACGCTCACAAATGTGTATTTAGCGTTAGAACAAGACCTGGAAATTCTGCCAGTTATTAACAAGATTGATCTACCGGCTGCCCGCCCGGAAGATGTCGCGCAGGAATTAGAGAATTTGTTAGGGCATCCAGCAGAAGATATGCTGTTTATTTCAGCCAAAAGCGGTATCGGTGTAGAGGATGTCTTAAAACAGGTCATCTGTGAAGTACCGCCACCTTCTGGTGATTTAAATGCACCACTGCGCGCACTCGTTTTTGATTCGCACTATGACGCTTATAAAGGGGTCATCATCTATGTGCGGGTGGTAGATGGTGAAATCAATCAGCGTGATATGCTGAAGATGATGGCAACTGGTGCTAAATTTGAGCCAATTGAGCTAGGCATCTTTGACCCGCGTATGCGTCCAATTAACTCACTTGGTGCGGGTGAAGTCGGTTATATTGCAACGGGCTTAAAAACGATTCAACAGTGTCGTGTTGGTGATACTGTGACCGCATTCAATAATAGCGCAGAACAACCCTTACCAGGTTATAAGAAGATCAAACCAATGGTCTATGCTGGTATTTATCCAACAGATAATGATGCTTATAGCGAACTCAAAGATGCATTAGAAAAATTGCAACTCAACGATGCTTCCTTGGTTTATGAACCGGAGAACTCCCAGGCATTGAATTTTGGTTTTCGGGTAGGTTTTTTGGGCTTATTTCATATGGAGATCATTCAAGAACGTCTGGAACGTGAGTATGATCTGGATATTTTAGTCACTGCCCCCAGTGTGGAATATCGTGTTATCAAGCGTAATGGCGAGGTAATGGAAATTGATAGCCCAGCACAATTACCCGATGAAAGTGTCATCCAACAGATTGAAGAGCCTTGGATGGACATCCAGATTTACACGCCGCAGGAATATATCGGCGCAATCATGGACTTAACAATTAAAAAGCGCGGGATTTACGTCACAACAGAATATCTAGACACCAACCGCGTTATCCTAAAATATGAAATGCCTCTTTCGGAGTTGATTGTTGATTATTATGACAAACTCAAAAGCGTTTCTAGGGGATATGCAAGTTTAGATTATAGCTTTAAGGAATACCGCGCAGAAGATTTGGTCAAAATGGACATCTTAGTCAATGGTGAACCATTAGATGCCCTCTCGCTTATTGTGCATCGTAGCCAAGCACATGACAAAGGGCAACGGCTAGTTAGCAAATTGAAAGATGTCATTCCACGCCAGATGTTTGTCATCCCGATTCAAGCTGCCATTGGTAAAAAAGTCATTTCCCGTGCCAATGTAAAAGCGTTGCGTAAAGATGTGCTAGCAAAATGCTATGGTGGCGATATTACACGTAAAAAGAAACTACTAGAAAAGCAGAAAAAGGGTAAGAAACGCATGAAAATGGTAGGCAGTGTAGAAGTACCACAAGAAGCGTTTATGTCCTTATTAAGTTTGGATGACGAATAGTTATCTATGTTTTAACCAGCCCCGGATAGCTTCAGCTTGTCCGGGGGGGATATTTCCTTGCATCTCAAGATCATTGATAACTTGCAAAAAGTTAAATATCGCTGAAAAAGTTGTTCCCATTGGTTGATTGCCTAAATCAAACAAGCTAATGACTTGTTGAACTTCTAACCCAACATGTTTCGCTTTTTCAATTAGTTTTTGATGCGTCTTTTTCTCCCAAACATGTACAATAAGTGCTGTTGGATGCCCAACATCATACGCACCAATAAGGTCATATACCCCTGCTTGATCTGTACCTAAGCTATACACTAATGGGATGTTCACTTCCAAACTGACCGCTACCCCCATTGGCACAGCACTCGCCTCACAAACAAGCCGATCAACCCCTTGAATAAGTGAAGACGTTTCTTGTGCGATTTGGTGTAAGATGCGCGGGTATGATGCTAAAAGAGATAAATTTAGCTTAAATGGGGCTTGATGCACGCCAAAAACCCCAAATTGAAGCAAGCCAGTACGAAGAAATTCTTTAATCATGATCTTCTTTCAATTGTTTTACTTGTTCACGAAGCACAACTTCAAAATCAGCTTTTTGCGAATAATACAGAATGTCCTTTCCAGTAATCACAAGAGGCTTAGCTTTATCAACCACTAATTGTTGACCAGTGTTCAAGTAATCTTGTACAACAAAAGCAAAACGATCTGGTCGTTGAGTATAAGCAGGCACAAGCGTAGAACTGGTAACTGTAACCGCATCAAACCCCAAAAACTGCTCTTCCAGCACATTAGTATAAGCAGTTGTGGCAAACGGACCATGTAAAATGGTGATTGTATCGCCAATAGCGTAGGCAAGTGTCCGTTCCAGTGCAACGATGCCAGCAGCCCCAATAGCTAAATAAGATGCCAGATCAAAAATATAAGCACAAACAAGATCACGTGTGGCATTGATAACCAACTTACCAAAAGGTAAAAATGGATCATCGTATCGCCGGACTGGAACAGGCATCATTTCCACCATAGGGGTTAATAAAAGTGCAATGCGAGATTGTTTTTGTTGTTGAATAGAAGTTAACTTATGAATAAATTCAGTTTGCATCATATTCCTCTTTCAACATCCGCCACGCATTGGAAAACAACCAAGAACGCCCCCATGCACGAGCAAAATCAGACTTTGCCCCAAAGCCATAAACACGGGTGCGGATCTGTTGCTTGGTTGCCACACAAAGGACTGTTGCCACAGTTTTATCATCACCTTCATCAACATCTGGGTGCGCAACCATGACAATTGTCACATCGCTCTTTGTTTCCTGTTGCGCTAATTTTGCGACTTGCTCCACTGCTTCTGACAATGACGATGTTTTATCATCGAGCTGGTAGGCTTTCAACAAATCAACTGGCGTTGCAAACGTACGCGACTGTGCAATACTATCTGAGGCTGCTTCAATTTGTAGTAAAGCTTGTTCAAGAACGTTATCAATTCCGGCATGAATTAATGTTATCTTGGCATGATGCGTTTGAAGTAAATTGATTAAAACCACCTCAAGCTGTTGGTCGTCCACGCCAAAAATATAAGAGCCAACACGTGCACGAATTTTCGTTTCCATTTCGGCAATAAGTTGGTCTGCTTCTGCTTCTGTTGATGCTTTAGCGGTGATACGAATATCAATTTGCCCCATATGAGCTGCTAAGCCAATTGTTGGGTTGGCATTTTGCAACAAGTCGTCGCCAATGAGTTCATCTAATGCACTTTCACCAATACCAGCTGATTTGAGTGTACGCGCTTTAATAATACCAAGCTGATATTTTTGCCGAAGATAAGGCACAATTTTTTCTTGCATAAGAAATTTCATCTCACGCGGGACACCTGGCAAGCTAATGACCACACCATCACCATGTTCTACAATAAAAGCGGGTGCAGTACCAACAGGGTTTTCCACAACAATAGCATCATCTGGCAGATAAGCTTGTCGGCGGTTATTTTCGGTCATTTTGACCTTAAACTCAGCAAAGCGTTGTGCAATTTGATCTAATAGTGTTTGATGAAAAGTTAGCCCACGATCCGTAGCGTTAGCAACTGCTTGGCGCGTCATATCATCCACAGTAGGACCTAACCCGCCGCAAGTGATCACAACTTGAGCGCGAGATAACGCCAAACGAATAGCATCAGCAATACGTTTTTGATTATCACCGACCGATGTCATAAAGTACAGATTGATGCCTAAATCTCGCAGAACACGTGCAATATAAACCGAATTTGTATCTGTCAATTCACCAAGTAAAATCTCTGTACCAATGCTGATAACTTCGGCATTAATGTTACGGGTCATTCAAAATTCCTCTCAGATATTGGGTGATAATTGTAATTGATTTTTTGGCAAAATCACGACTTTACATTATAATTCGGGTGCAGAGGTTGAAGGATGTCAAACAAGCAAATTATTTAGTTACTTTGCACAAATGGCTTGGCATCTCTTGCACAAGTTATTTTAGCCCAACTTAGGCATGGAGGTGAAACTAGTGGCTAGCGTAACATTCAAACATGTATATAAGCATTTTGGAAATGTAACTGTTGTAACTGATTTAAATATTGAAGTTAAAGACAAAGAGTTTCTCGTATTCGTGGGTCCTTCGGGATGCGGTAAATCAACCAGTTTACGAATGCTGGCTGGTTTAGAGGAAATCAGCGAAGGGGAGATTCTGATTGGAGATCGGGTTGTCAATAATGTTGCTCCCAAGGATCGTGATGTAGCGATGGTATTCCAGAGCTATGCGTTGTATCCACACATGACGGTATATGACAACATGGCATTTGGTTTAAAGCTGCGTAAAACCCCCAAGCAAATTATTGATCAACGTGTACGTGAAGCTGCCAAAAGTTTAGGGATTGAGCAATTGCTTGATCGTCGTCCGCGTCAGTTATCTGGTGGTCAACGTCAACGTGTAGCCGTTGGGCGTGCCATTGTGCGTGAACCAAAAGTGTTTTTGATGGACGAGCCACTATCCAACTTGGATGCCAAGTTACGTGTTGAGGCACGGTCTTTCATTAGCAAATTACATCAACGCCTAGAAACAACCTTCATCTACGTGACCCATGACCAGGTAGAAGCGATGACGATGGGATCGCGGATTTGTGTATTGAATGCTGGGCAATTGCAGCAAATTGATACGCCCTATAATCTGTATCATAACCCACGCAATGTATTTGTTGCTGGGTTTATTGGCAGCCCATCCATGAATTTCTTTGATGCGACAATCCATAATACAGAAACTGGCTTGATAATAGATACAGGTGCGTTCCAAGTTCCAATTCCAGAACATTTAGCTGATCCATATCGCTCATATTCTGGCAAGCGTGTGATCTTCGGCATCCGCCCAGAAGACATCCATGACATGGAGTATCAACCCCCTGGAATTGTACCAGCTCCAGTTGAAGCGATAGTGGATGTGATCGAACAAATGGGGAATGAAATGATTCTTTATCTCACTAAAGATAATAAAACCTTCATTGCCCGTACTGATCCACGCACAAAGGCACGTGTTGGTGGCGATATCAACATGGTATTTAACATGGATAATGTCCACATTTTTGATGCCGACACAGAGCTATCTATCGCTTATGAACAAAAGCAAGAGATAATCGATAGGGAACGTGCAGCAGCGGTTTAGCTATAAACTGACTGAAGTCAAGACCACCCGCATAGCGGGTGGCTTGCACAAGCCCTATAAGGGCTTATCACTTGCTGCACCTTAAGATGCTCTTTCACTTCGTTCAAGCCGATG
>RFHA01000087.1 GCA_003696565.1 Chloroflexota bacterium | reverse complement strand
GCCCCCAAAATTAAGCGTGCAGCAACAGTCGGATACGGCGCGGAAGTTATTGACTATGAACCAGAAGAAACCACCCGCGAAGCATTAGCACAAACATTAGCGGCAGAACATGGTTATACACTTATCCCACCTTATGACCATGAGCATGTCATCGCTGGGCAAGGAACATCCGCATTTGAGTTATATCAAGATCATCCAGAGTTAGATATGCTGCTGGTTTGTTGTGGTGGTGGCGGTTTATTAAGCGGTTGTGCAATCGCTGCAAAGGGTATGAACCCCCACACACAAGTCATCGGTATTGAGCCGGAATTAGCTGATGACGCAACACGCTCTTTCCATACCAAAACGCTGCACACTGTTCATAATCCCCCCACCATTGCAGACGGCACACGCACGCCCTCACTTGGCGCGATCACGTTTCCATTGGTGCTACGATACGTCGATGATATGCAGACAGTCACAGAAGGTGCCATCAAAGAGGCGGTACGCTTCGCATTTTATCGGCTGAAATTAGTGATTGAGCCATCCGGTGCATTGGGATTAGCGGCGTTATTGAGTGGCACAGTGGATGCACGAGGGAAAAAAGTCGGGGTCATTATCAGTGGTGGGAATATCGACGCGCAGACAGTGAACATGATCTTGATGGAAGGAGAGGCTTAATTTTGACAAAATTTGAAAAACCAATCCAGGATTATTACAACGACGATGCCGCAATTTGTTATGGCTGTGGGCGAAATAACCCCAAAGGATTACATATCAAAACATATTGGGATGGTGAATTTGGTATCTGTCGTTTTTCCCCGCGTGAAGAGCATACTGCCTTCCCTGGTGCGATTTATGGCGGTTTACTGGCTAGCTTAATTGATTGCCACAGCATTGGCACAGCCATTGCAGCGATGTATGATAGAGAAGGACGTACCCCAGATACAGCCCCAGAAATCACTTGTGTGACGGGCAACCTGAATGTCACTTACCTTAAACCCACACCAACCAATCAAGAATTAGTCTTGAAAGCGCATATCCTGCAACTAACCGAACGGAAAGCAATCGTACAATGTTCAATCTATGCTAGTGAGCTAGAAACAGTGCGTGGAGAAGTGGTTGCCGTGCGGATTCAATCCCGTTTAACGCACGCTGGGCATAAATAAAGCGTTTACAAAACTAAGAAACCCGTGTATCTTATTGTTATCGCAAATTGTCATTTATGAGGAGATTTCCCCTATGATTAACCCGAATGCTGAGGTCATTCGCTCTTCTCTTATGTAGCGGTCTATCGCCGCGCCCCGCCTAATCTCCTTCTCCTCAACCACTATCATATCTGTTTGAATGATGTATCCAATAAGTCAGTCAGTGACTTAACCGGATTGCATATCCATTGCATAATATTTGCTTAACATATCCATCTTTAGGAGAAGTGACATCATGTCTTATGACCCATATAACCCGCAAATTGTTGAGAAAAAATGGCAACAGAAGTGGGAAGAGACTCAGTTATATCGTGCCAAAGTTGACTGGAGCAAACCCAAACATTATGCGCTAACCATGTTGCCCTACCCAAGCGGTGACCTGCATATTGGTCACTGGTTCGCTATGACTCCGTCAGATGCGAGAGCGCGCTTTATGCGGATGCGCGGATACAATGTGTTGTTCCCAATGGGCTTTGATGCATTTGGGTTACCAGCAGAAAACGCAGCCATCCAGAAAAACATTCATCCCGCCAAATGGACTTATGCAAACAT
>RFHA01000086.1 GCA_003696565.1 Chloroflexota bacterium | reverse complement strand
CGCCGTCGGAGTTCTTCTTGATCCATTTGATTCTTGATTTGGCTTAAAAAACGTACAGCATTATAAGCCATTGTGCGAACATTTTCATTCTGGTCAAAAGTGGCAACTTTATTCAGCGCTGGCAATGCTTCAATATCTTTTCGCTTTGCCAATTCAGCAGCGGCAAGATACCTTTCTTTTGGGCTTTCACTTTGAAGCTGTTTAATAAGTTCACGAGTTCGACGGTTCAATGCACTTGACTCCGCAATAATTTAATTAACAATACAATGATTATAATCTTCTTTAACTATACAAACTTCAGAGGATATTGTCGAAAATTTGAACACCATTTTTCTGATAGGTATTGCAATATTCATCGTCAGCATATTATTGTGGTGGCTAATTGTCACAACAGAGGGGGTATATTTAGGTCGTAATGTTGTCATTTGGCTTTATGACTTCTACGCCCAGCGTTACGACACTATTAAAAATACTCAACTTGATTATGAGCTAGCTTTCACTGCACAGCCTATAATTGATCGGCTACCAATCGCTGATCCATTAGTGTTAGATGTTGCAAGCGGCACAGGTCGCCTGCCTGAAGTATTACTGCGGCATGACGAGTTTGCAGGACAAATTATTGCTGTTGATCTTAGTCGGGCTATGCTCATTGTAGCCGCCCAAAAATTAAAGTCAGCAATGGAACAGGGCCATGTCTATCTTCTTAACAGTCCAGCAGAAAAAATCCCCCTCCCTGATAACAGCGTTGATGTGGTGACATGTTTAGAAGCGTTAGAGTTTATGATGAATGATCGCGTTGTTTTATCGGAGCTGGTGCGCGTGCTGCGACCAAATGGATTACTAGTAATAACCAATCGACAAGGACGAGATCGATACTTAATGCTTGGCAAAGTTAGAAGCCATGCTCAATTTCGCCAACTCTTAGAAAAAGAGTTTGATTTAAAAATAGAGCATGTCAACTCCTCATGGTCTGACATTTATGCCCTTTTTATTGCTCGTAAAAATGGTATTAGCGATCCTATTGGCACAAAAGAAGCACTATGGCATATACTCCGTTGTCCCAAGTGTGAAGCTAATGCTCTTCAACCCAAATCAGGGTATGCTATTCCCACATGGGAATGTAAACACTGTGGGCATCTCATACAACAAGCATTTGATGGCATTATTGATTTAGGATTATAGACATATGGCAAAAATTACACGTTATATGACAACTTCTGGCGCACGCTACGGCCTTGTGGAAGATGGCATTGTATTTGAACTTGTTGGTAACAACCCATTTGCCGAACATCTTGAGAAAGGTGACGCAATGGGTGAATTTGAGCACTTATTGCTAGCCCCCCCTATTGTTCCTAGTAAGATCATCGCTGTGGGCCGCAATTACGCTGCTCATGCTGCCGAAATGGACAATCCATTACCAGAGGAACCCATGCTATTTTTAAAACCGCCTTCTGCACTTATTGCTTTTGACATACCTATTCAACTTCCCCCAAACATTGGGCGCATAGATCAAGAAGCAGAATTAGCAGTTGTCATAGGCAAAACAGCTAAAAAGGTGACCGTAAACCATGCTCTTGATTATGTCTTGGGGTATACATGTGGTAATGACGTTAGTGCACGTGTGCTTCAGAAAAAAGATGGGCAATGGGGCCGTGCAAAGGGTTTTGACACTTTTAATCCACTGGGCCCTTGGATTGAAACAGACATTGAAAACCCAAACAATTTAGCTATTGAGGCACGTATCAATGGACAGACAGTGCAAAAAAGCAACACCTCTTACATGGTTTTTGATGTGCCAACATTGATAGCATTTATCAGTAGTATTATGACTCTTAATGCAGGTGACATCATCATGACTGGTACACCTGAGGGAGTCAGTGAATTACATGATGGTGATGTTGTCGAAATTGAAATTGAACAAATTGGCATCTTGCGTAATCCTGTAGAAAAGCTCAGCTAATAGACGCAAGTATTTCGCACAAAAACACACTGTAAAACGGAGCTCATGTTGTGCATAAGTTAGGCAACATGAGCCTACTTATATAGCCCAAATACACTTAACTACAGAATGGGACCACCACCACATGAAAATTGGCTTTATCATTTATGGTTTAGATCGTCCTCTAACAGGCATAGGACGTTATACATTTGAAGTTGCAAAAGCCTTTGAAGCATTAGGAGCAGATGTCACCTTACTAGTTGCTGGTCAATTAGGGATATTAGCAGAAACAACGCTCTCTTCTCATCGTTTTAGACTTGCTCGTCTTGCGCCATCATTATTAACTATTGGCAGTTTTCAAATACCTTTGCTAGTCAAGAAATACAAACT
>RFHA01000085.1 GCA_003696565.1 Chloroflexota bacterium | reverse complement strand
TCTCCATCATAGGGAAAACCACGCCCAAAATCATCTACTGTGTAAAACAAATCTCCCACAGCCTGAATCTTTTTAATGAGGCTTTCTTTATCAGCAGGTTCCAGCTTATGGATAAAATCCATGCTGGCAATCGTACTGACTGACGGAAAGTTCTGGGATACACCAAACCGTTTAATCGCCGCGATTGTATCCAGCCGTTCATGCTCTTTTACACGCCGTTCATTAGGACGCCGAGCAATTCTTGCCCAAAATTCCTCTGCGGTTTCATGGCGTGTGCGTAACGCTTGCCGCTGTCCGCTCAACGAATCCTTGAGGTCTTCTTCAACTGCCTGGTTGAACAAACGCAATCGCTTACGTGCGTCCAAGGCCTCATTCGCCCTGCGATAGGTTTCGATATAATCTCCTTCAATCAGCAGTGCCACCCAATAAAATTCCAACAGGTTGTTCTTTTGCCGTTCCCATAAAGGGTGAAATTTGGGGTCTTGTAAGCCAAGCTGCATCAAAGCAGCAGCAGCAAAATTATGCCAGCAATCTTCAGCTGCTTTTTGTGCGTTCTGGGCAATTTCCCCTATTACCCTGGCTGCATCTCCCTCTTCTGAAATATGGAGTACGGCCACCAACTTATTAGGCGTCCCCATTTCCCCGTTTAATGTATCGGGATGGGGAAAAACAAGTTCATGAGGAGGCTCTATTTTTCTTGCCGCCGCGGCCGAAAGTTGAGAGAGGATGTAGCTACCTGCATAAAGATCGGCCGTGCGTCGTGCCTCAGCAATAAACGACTGCACTGGTCCAATGGAAAGGATGAAGACATATTGGTTCATTATGGCCTCACTTTTATTGCGTTTGGAAATTTTTCGTTCAGAAATTTTTCTATCACTTCATAATCTGAACCCTGAACATCAGAAGGGAAAACAGAAAAAGCTAAAGTGTATTTTTTCTGCTTTTTACGTGAATCCCAAACAGGCAGCACTCTTACCCAAAGCGGTGAGGCCCACCGCTCTCGCCCTTTAGCATACCCAAAAGCATCAAACACTTTTGGGTTTTGTTGTTTTTCACTCATCAAAAAATCGTGTTCCTGTTCTCCAAAATAAGTAATTGCTGAAAGAGGATTATTAGTAAGCCTTGTATCCAAGCGATCAACTATCCTGTTTTGGTCCTGGCGAATTATCAAAGGGTAACGGCTGGGAATATCAGCTTTATCTTGGGGAAGATTCAGGGATTGGCACAAATCATTAGCAACATTTAACGCTTGCTCTCTCATCCAATCACGATGAACTTTCCAGTCTGCTAGCGTCATCTTTCCTTGTGCCATTAAATCAGTGAGAACTGTTAAAAATTCTTTTTCCTTTTTGCTTACAAAAGTATCACGAATCGGGTTAATTTCTTTTATAAGCAAACTTCCCCATCCGCGACGAGAACGCCGTCCTACTCCTCCATAAGTCATCATGAGTAATATGGCAACCAGACCTAGCTCCCATGTTCTATCCGCACCACCAAATTGTGATAGTACAAGTTGAAATGATGTTCTAACCGGCACACCTTCATAGCAAAACTGAGGCTTAGACCTACCCTCACGTTTTGTTTTATGTGGTAGAGGATCCACGGAGACTTTGGCAAATGATGTAGGAACAACCTGAATCCGAACCGACCCCGTACCATTGGTACTGCCCCAAACTTCTTCTTCCGCTTTTTTGAGGGCTTCGATATTTTTATCGCCTAATACCCCGCCTAAAGCAGCTCGTGTCCAGTAACGCAATGCCCCCATAATAGACGGAGCACGTAACTCTGGCTGTTGCTTGTTTGCGCCCGCTAAAAACATTGGGGTGACTGTTTCCAGGGTCACTGTCAGTTTTCTTTGTTCGATCATAAACCTACTCCTTGCGTTACGCGATAAGTATAAACTCGTCAAAAATGGACCACATCAGAGGCACTTCCTAAAAAATTTAGTAGGTTCTTCCTAAATTTCATCCCCCACATACGGCCGTAACGTCGCCAACAACACACTCCGCGACCCAGCCCCCTGAAAACCCCGCCACTCCTCAAACTTCCGATAAATCTGCGTCAACTGATTGGCCACCGTCTGCTCCTTCTTCCCCAACCGCTGCGCCAAACCCGCATTGTCCAGCCCCGTTTGCACCAGCAAAATTACCAGCTCCCGTTCCCGCTTCGTCAGCCAGCGATTCAAAAACTCCTTCACCCGCCGCGCCTGCTCCCCCTGGGTGAAGGTCTGTTGACGTTGTAACGCCGTCCAGGGATCGGCCGTTTCCAAAAGCGCCGCCATCGTTCCCGCATCCGCCCAACGCAAAACCGGCACCTCCACCATCTCCACGGGTTCT
>RFHA01000084.1 GCA_003696565.1 Chloroflexota bacterium | reverse complement strand
GAGGTCTTAGTGCCAAAAATTTCCTGCAGAAATTTTCAGGGTTGAATTCCCCGGAGGGGAGGGTGGCCCCGATCCCCCGGTCCCGGTATGCGCATATCGGCGCATTTATGCGCATTTTCCGCGAATTTCGCGTATTATAGCGACACAATCGACGAATATGGGATAAAGCGTTGAAAACATTAGGATTTAATGCGCTTTTATAGCGCCTTATGACCGACGGTTATATAGCTCGCCGTTAGCCCCGTTGTCCGCCCTGCGGTTGGGGGGGACTATAGGGGGGGGTTAGATACTCAGCACGATGGTTGACAGATACCCCGAAGGTATCCAGAATACCCCCCTCGGTCTCGATCCTATCTTTTCTCGTCCCCATTCTGCTCCTCGTACCTCGTCGCAGAAAAGTGAGGGACGAGAAAAGATAGGATCTCGACCGGTCCCCCCGTGCCGAGCGGCGGTCGAGATCCGCCAACCGTAACACCAAGCCAATAGGAGGCTATTATGTCCAAGCGAATCACTGTCAAAGAGCTGGCCGAAATCGTTGCTCAGCAGAACGATATGATTGAAAAAATCGCGAAAGCAGTGGCCGGTATGGCGTCCCAGCCACAAGCTGAAGCGGCGGAGCCGGAGCCGGCGCCGAAGGCGACCAAGGGCCGCCGTAATGCGAAGGCCAAGCGTAGCTTGAGCGCTCTTAGGGCCGCAGCCGAAGGCTGTGTTCTTCCGGATGACCGGTTCCGCAATATGGCCAGCAGTCAGATCGCCAAGGCGAAGCTTTGGGCCAAGAAGAATGGCGGAGCATCGGTTTGGTGGACCTACAGCCGCAATAAAGCTCGGGACTATGTCATGTTCCGCAAAGCCGAGAACAAGCTTGCTGGAGGCGTATTGATCGCGACTATTGACGCGAAAGGAAAGGTTACGCCGAAAGCCGCCGATCTTGATCGCTGGGTTGTTTCCCTCTAATCGGCAATCGCCCGGCGGCTGGCTTCGGCCAGCCGCTGGGCATTTTTTAATCGCGTTAATCGCGCAATAACGGGAGGAAGTTATGGAATTTATTATAGCCAAAGCTGTTATAGCGGCATTGATTCTGGTAGCAACCATCGCAATCATCGGGAGCATCAAATAATGGCGGATATATTAACAGGCGAGAATGTACCTTTGGCGGCACGATATGCCGCCATTGACGGGTTCCGGCCAGTAGTTATAACTACTATTGGCCGTAAATGGATTACGTTTCTGCAATTCGATAACGGCGCGCCAGTTTTACGGCGAGTAAATCGCGCAAAAGAAGCGCGGTACTTTGATTTTAATGCGGGAATTGATACCCGCAACGCTTTGACGGTATTCGCAAGTGCGATAGCTCGCGCCAATATAAGCGCCAGCCGCGCTATAAAACGCGCTATGGCGTCGCTCAGCACCGCCGACTAAGCTGTGCCCTTATAATAGCGCGCCAGAAATGGCGCGCTATTTTTTTATCCTAATAGTTGACAAGTCAACTAAATCTGAGGCGATTTGAGCGCTTCGGGTACCCTACCCGGTAGGGTACCCTAGCCTAGACCTAAATCGTGGCTTATATCGAATCTCAGGCAGTCTCACGGCGGGTTATGGGCGCCAGTCTAGCCAGTCTATGGACCGGCACCGTCCAACCGTTAGTCGCGTATCGCGTATCGCGTGACGAACATGTGCGATTAATAGCGATTAATAGCGCGGGCGATTATTATATGTGCGTGTGCATAAATATGCGCATATTATATGCGCGTTTATTATAAGGCGCACCTGTGGATGGCTGCCAACACGGTGCAACAGGGGGTTATAAAATAATAACAGTAATTAATATGAGTTTAATATAGTTGTGCATTGTAAAGCAGGACACGATATAATGTACTCAATGCTACCTCCCTCTCGATCTCTCTCTCTCCGAGCGTAGCGAGGAGAGAGAGAAGATCGAGAGGGAGAGATGGTGTGGGCCGGTCGGCGCTGGCCGCCGACGCCGCCGCAGGGCGGCTTGCTTGGGTTGACACGGTGGCCGAAGTGTGGTAGACTGGCTTGGCTAAGCTGGTCGAGAGAGGGAATGGAGAGATGGGAAAGAATCTGAACCTTGTTGGGATCAACAGGCAGACCCACAAGGTGTGCATACAGTGTAAGACTGTGTACCCCAGAACCCCGGAGTTCTGGTACATGAGATCAGATAAACCACACGTACCCCAAAGCAAGTGCAAGTCCTGCCATAAGCAGGACGTAGCTAAATATAAGAAAAAGAAGAAAGAGACTGGTAAGTTAACAGCACATAGCTGGTGTATCCAGCTAATACAGATGGGAGTTCCGAATTATAGAATTCGGATAGAGTTGGACAGGTTGTTTCCTGATAACAGAATAGACATTGAGAAAGTAAGACGGTACACTATAAGAGGAGGACATGTAGGAGATCCAAGCCATCCATATAATGCTGACCACAATTATGAAATGATGGTGTATGCAACTAGCAAAGAGGACAAGTAATGGACATTGATGTTATTAAATTGAAAGCTTCTGATGAAATGAATGATCCTTGTGACTTCTGTTCAAGCTTGGTTGAGATGAGCATGCTTGAATCCGAGCCTAGTAAGGCCACCGCTATATTAAGGTGGCCTAACGGTGATGAATTGAAGGTATGTGACACGCATACCATGTTGGCCTACCTCCCTGACATTGACGGTTAAAGGAGACTCTAACTATGTCAGCGTCCCAAACGCAATCTATTGACTTCGACATTATTGATCTTATCAAGAAGCAGGAGAATATTAAAAGCAGGCTCGCCGCTATCGAAGAGGTGCCAGCATCAGAAGATATAAATGGGGAAAAGCAGAATAAACCAAAAACCCCGGCTATTAATATCGAATTCAGTGATGAAGCCAAGCCTTATATTCCGCAGTCAAGCACAGAGTATATAGCTCCGCCAGAGATGGAAGAGTTTAATACTCTTATGCACGTTGATGGTCCTATTCTGTTGACGGGTCCTACTGGCACAGGCAAGACCAGCATGGTAAGAGAATGGTGCGCCATTAATAACGTGCCTTTCTTCCGCGTATCATGTCATCCGCAAATGGAAGCCTCTGAATTTCTTGGCACTAACGCGCTGGTGCCTGATACCAAGACAGGCCATCTTATTACTAAATGGCAGCCGTCTCAAACAGCCATGGCTATTATGTATGGCGGGGTTCTATGTATTGATGAGATCTTTCGGTCGCCTATTCTTATGGCAATCCAGTCTCTGCTAGAGGACAAACCGTCCTTAAGTGTGCAGGATGCGCACGGTCTGTCAAAGACCAGACTTGAGCCTAAACATTGGTTCAAGATCGTGGCTACTGATAACACGACAGGCATTGGAGGCTCAGACCACTACGATGCCGAGGCGGTTGACATCTCCACGCTTGACAGGTTCCGCGCTGCTCTTTATATTGATTATCCCACGTTTGATGCGGACATGGCTATCGGAAATAAGATAGCTACTCGCCTTAATGAAGGGCAGATTGAAGCTATTGTGCACCTCGTCAGGGCTGTGCGTGAGGCGCACAATACAGGCACTCTGCCTATTACTGCCAGTGTTCGGTGCCTTATTAATCTTATTCAATTGAGTGAGGCACTGGAACACGTGGGCAAGGCATATAAAGTGTGTCTGGTCAATCGCGTGGATGCGGAATACAAACCCACATTAAGTAATATTTACACGCAGATCACTGGAAAGACCCTTGATTGATTAAAGAGGATAAATAAACATGGCACATCAAACGCTTATTGATATAGCCTTGAAATTGGAACTTCAGCGCGAAGCACAGCGCCGTGCCAAAGATAAAGGCGTCGGTATTGTATGGACCAAGGAAACGTACCCCTACACGGATGGTTATAATGTGTATCTCCCATCCCTTGAAGGAGTTAAGATTACAGATAAAACGAAGAATCTGTATAAAGCATACTTGATCCATGAACCTCTTCATATTAACAGGCGGGAGCTGCTTATTAAATGCCACGAAAAGAATCTTTCCGAAGTGCACACCTACTTGGTTAATGTGGTAGAAGATGAATTAATGGAAGCAAACCATGTGCTTAAGCACCATGTTCCCGGGGATGGCATGGTGCTTAATAGTATGATTGAAGATGAAATAAAGCGCATGGCGGATGCTATTGAAATCAACCCGTCGGCATTGGTTGAAAGTGATTTGCAAATGAAGGCATGGGCTGCACTGATGGGGATGTATCACAGCCGCGCCACTACTTGGTACAAAAATTCTAATACTGTCAATTTAATTAATAAGATAGCATCCTATATGCCAAAGGGATTGCGTGAGGTGTACGATTACGTGTGTGAGCTTGCCAAGAATGGCGAGCTTTATAAAAATCTGGACATCGAGCATTCATGGAATACGGCAGAAGATCTCTATAATAGATTCTTTGCGTCCGAAGATAAGAAACAAAAGAAACAGCAGCAACAACAGGAATCTTCTGAGGATGGACAGGAGTCTTCTGATTGCAGCAAAGAGGGCAATGGAAAAGGCCAATTGGAATCTGCAAATGAGGATGCTGAACAACAGAAGGAAGGAATTAAGAAACTAATAGAACAGAATATAAATGAAACTATTGACAAGCATAATAAGACAACCATTAAATTAAAGACCTATACTCCCGAAAATACTGAGGGAAGTAAATCATCGTCCGCCAAGCTTGATTTGGCGGATGCCGAAATTGATTTACAAGGCTTACAGGAAAAAGGTACGCTAGTTACCTATCCTATAAACGCACACATTATTAAAACGGTTGACGAAGTTTATGACGAATGTGATAAACAAAACCTTTATTTTAACAGCAAGCACTATGATAAAATAATTAATAAAATCAATGCGTTAACTCCCTCATTGGGTACCCGTTTGAAGAGGTTGCTGTTGATTAAAAGTAAGGCTTCCTTAAAGGGAGCACAGAAAACAGGCAAGCTTCACAATAAGAATCTGTTTCGTGCGGCTATGCCAGTCATTGGAAACGGAGATTGGAACACGAGAATATTCAAGCAACGTCATATAAAGGACACGCTTGATACCAGTGTGCATATCTTGATGGACTTCTCCGGTTCTATGTGTGGTGAAAAGTTTGTCGCTGCCAGTATCGGTGTTGGCGTACTCAGTAATGTACTTACTACGCTTAAGATTCCTCACAGTATTTATGGATACACAACTAATTATGGCAATGTGTTCAGGGAGCACACCGAAATACATGATCCTATTGCAAAGAAACGAGGCGTGCCTGTAACAATAAGAATCAAGGGCGAAAAGAACAAGGCATTCAAATTCTCTGATGTAGTATATAAACTGTGCCATCTTGAGTACGTTATGCAGCAGAACGCTGATGCTGATAGCCTGTTATACGTTGCTTCGGAGGCTAAAAAGTCTCCAAGAAAACGTAAGATTATTATCGTTATCAGTGATGGCGCACCTACTTTGGCGTACACTAATTCCAAACGCTGTGAACCGATATTGCGTGATGCCGTTAAATTGATTGAGAATGATCCAGCGTATGAAATTGGAGCTATTGGTATTGGTCGAGGCAGCGGTGTGCCGAATTTTTACAGCAATCATTCGGAGATTTCCGTTAATGCCATAGACACTTTGCCTGAGGCTATTGTGGATTTGTTTAAGAAATTAATTCTTTCAAAGAAAGGAGTGCAATAATGTCTATTGTTAACTCAGTTAAGACCAATATCCTTAATCAAAAAGGAGTAGATATTAAAGAACTCCAAGCAGGGGATAGCTTCAGGATACACCATCAAGGATGTCCATCTGGAGAGGACACAAGGCGCAGGCTTTATATTAAAGTAGAAGCAGGGCTTGGAAACTCCGCAATTGTTTTATATA
The DNA here is from genome assembly GCA_003696565.1 of Chloroflexota bacterium. GTDB lineage: Bacteria > Chloroflexota > Anaerolineae > Aggregatilineales > Phototrophicaceae > DAOTWY01. The sequence continues at coordinate 14,517 of RFHA01000084.1, read as the reverse complement.
ATTGCTTTAATTGTGGGCAAGGTGGTGGCATTCCCATAAGAGCTACCTATAATAAAAGGAAGAACAGGAAAAAAGATAACCGTGAAAACGAGTTAACTTTTAGTACTGTAGATGAGGTACTGAAGAACCTTAAGCCCATTGCGGAAATGGACCCGATATGCTTGACTGATTCTGAGTATCTGCCTACCGCATTGGCAGAATATATTGATTATAACTACTCAATAAAGAGAACCGACATGGCTATAGATATAAAGACACTGGTTGAATACGGTGTGTTCTATAGTCTTAAGCATAACAGGTTGGCCATTCCACATCTTACTAATGTATTCATATCTTTAACAGGAAGTAAGAAAGCCTCTTATTTCCCTATGCCCTATCTGGTATTGAATGCGTATGTGGATTACTCAAATGATAGATATGTCTATAATAATAGTACATCATCAATTGATGTACTTGTTCGGTACCCATATAAAAACGAATCTGTTCCACCATTAATGAATGAATTACAAACCAAGCTGGAAACAATCTTTAATTGGGATGTGCCTAATGGATTGCACCTGTTTACTAAACCACGGTTTGTTGAGAGCGTGGCAGATCATACAATTACAGGCTTGGTATTTACTGTGCCTTATGCTGTATCTCTTAAAAGACTGCCGGGGTCTGGGGAACAGATTAAATATTATAAGACAAACCTGTTAAAAGATAAGGACTCAAGTCCGCCAGACTTCTATCGTAATGCGATAGATAGTGATAACTTGACAGACAAATGCAGTATGGAACAGATAATGCTTCATACTTTGCCCAGACCTCCATATGAACCTTCTACTCTGGTAATCGTAGAAGATGAGCTGTCTGCCATAGCGTGTCGCAACGCTGGATTCAGTACGTATACTGTTGGCTCTTCCAATATAGGAGAGCGTGAGCTATTCAATCTGGTAGCCATGCGAAGGTACAATACGTACGTAGTGTGGCTTGATAATGACAACATGACGGTAAAAAGGAATGCCAAAAAGGCATACGAGATTCTTAAATTAGCTACTGTCGTACAACATAAAAAGGATATTAAGCGTATTAAATGGGTTAATGATAGAACAGACCCTAAACACTATAGTATTTCTGATATTATGGGAACTGTGTATCGAGATTATGAGGAATAATGATGGATAATGACGTTATTACAGATCTTAATTTCATTAAACTGTTAATGACTCGTGATGGTTTCAAGAGTGATGCGCATTATGTGGAACGATTTGTTGTAAGCAAGCCTGCCCATAATATAATCAGACTGTTAAAGAAGTATTATAAAAGTCATCCGTCAAAGGATCATATTGATCCCCAAGTATTTAATACTTGGGCCAGAACAATGGACCCTATCAAGGATATTAATGACTTGACATTAAGGGAGACTATGGTTCTGGAGGCTGCCAACGTGGCAGCAGACGAATCGGTAACCAGACGGCTGGCAGAACTGCATCTGGCCAGAGAACTGGAGACTCTGGCTGAAGATATGGTTCTCGGCGTGGTGCCAGAGAACAAGGTAGATGACAGAGTAGACAAGATTATATCTCTCTCCCGCAGTCTCCAAGACTGCGGAGAGAAGGGAGAAGATAAGTCCAGTCTGGTAGAGATAGATGCTGATAACATTCTGGACAGACTTCTGGTAGGAGATGGTCTGGAATGGAGATTGGAATCTTTGAATAAGTCAGTCGGTCCTGTTCACCCAACCGATGTTGTTCTGATTACCAAACAACCAGAGACTGGAGGAACCAGTTTTCTGGTATCAGAGTTTACATACATGGCAGAACAATTAGGTTCTGATGGAAAGGCTATTATATTCCACAATGAGGAGGGAGCAGACAAGATAGGATCACGTATAATCCAATCCGCTCTCAACATCTCAAGCACGGAGTGGCTTGCTGATCCTCAACGAGTAGCTAGTGAATGGGATAAATGGAAGTCTGCATATAATCTGCACCTGTATGTAGACGCTGATCTGACAACTGATATTATTGAAAAGGTGACCGTAGAGGGAGAATATTCTCTGGTAGGCATTAACGTTATTGAGAAGGTAGGGCTTACCGCCTCTTCAAAAATGGAAGAGGTTGAGAGACTGGCAAATCTTGGTAAATGGGTAAGGCATCTGGCCACATCAAAGAACGTGGCGGTGTTCCTTATAACACAGGCTGGTGCCAGCGCAGATGACAAGCGATGGCTCAGTCAAGCAGACGTGTATGGCAGTAAGACCAAGATGCCCTCAGAGTCTGATATAATGCTGGGTATAGGAAGGGATCATTTACCAGCGCCCGGGCAGGAGAACTACAGATATATTAAAGTTATCAGGAACAAGAAACCTATTACACATAGGATGCAACCAGAGTTGAAGTATGGAGCATTTATTACGGAAATGAACTTAGGTACCGGGAGATACAGAGATGTCGCGACAAACAGTTAATAAGGTTCGTTCTCTTTCAGAACATATTTTCAACAAGCATATATCTATTGACAAGGTATCGGAAAACAGGAATATACATGTATACGCTCTGGATGTAGAATCTACCATGAATGCCCCGGAGCCGCTGTTTGCCGCCGCTCCGTATTATAAAGATAATAAGGCAGTCATGCTGGGATTCAAATATCTTGGATGCATAAGTCAAGGAGAGTATTTTTCTGATGACAATAACTCACATTGTTTTATAAACGAAGCTGGAAAAACTCTTACCAGAGAATTTCAACCGTGGTCATCTTCCCCCGTCGTTATTGTAGGGATCAATATCAAATTTGATATGCAGTATATCAAATATAAGGGCAAGGAGATAACTGGGCACAGTTATAATCCCAAGTATCCTGTATGGTGGTTGTCCTTGGACGAATTGGTTTACTTATATACTGGCCAGAAACATTCCATGATGGGAATGGAGAAGCTGTGTAACTTTTATGGTATACCCTTCAAGAAGGACGAGGAGATTGTAGAGTACTTCAAACAGAAGAGGCTTCCGCCTCCGGCCAAGTTAAGAAAGTATCTGCGAGATGATGTGGAGGCTACTAAAGAGATAGCAGACCATATACTATACGATGTATTTAATGCCGACCCTAGAAAAAAAGCGTTTCGTGATCTGGTATGCGTGCGTGCCAAGACTAACGAACTGCTGGCAGAGATGGAGTATAATGGAATTAAAATAGATTATCGAAAACTGTGGGATTTCGATACCTCCACGGAACTTAACGAAATCTCCAGAGAGAAATCTATTGATACTTATCTTAAAACGAGACTGTTAATCGAGAGGAGTAATAAAGTAGCCAAGTCTTCGGCAGTTACCAATAATACAATCATCTGTCTTATGCGTGATCTGTTCAGGAATCCTTCGCCAAGAATAATCAGCATGTTATTATTTGATACACCAACAGAAATTACTGCGGAGCTGACGATACCCTTTGGTACTTATAAAAATGGAAAACCAAGACGCAGGAAGGCAGAATTCAAAATATCCAGAAAGGTAGATACCAGCAATACAATTGCAGTTTCTACCATGAGAATTCTTATAAAGGATTTTATTAGGACCAATAAATTACAACTTAATAAAAATAATATCTACAGTGTATCTGAAGATACTCTGGCTTTATTGAGAGCTTCTCTTATAACATCTATTAAACTGCTGTCATCAAAGGAGGCCATAAAGGAATTTGAGGAAACATCCAAATTCATAGAGAATTATCTGGCTTGGAAAAAGATAAAGAAGATACGGAGTACCTATGTATCTCCGTTTCTTGATATAACAACAGCTACTGGAGATGATACTATACATCCTACATATAACACTACGGTTACGTCTACCGGCAGACTGTCAAGCAGCAATCCTAATGCACAAAACATGCCGGAAGATGTAGAGCATGGTACGTTCCAGCGCCCTTATATATCGGCAGACTTCAAACAAATCGAGGTGTGTTCAACGGCGCACTTGAGTCAGGATAAACAGTTAATAGATGATATTATTAATGGAGTTGATATTCACGGAGCTATTGCCAGAGACTATGGGCTGCCATGTTCCACGCATGAAGAGCGGCGAGATATTAAGATGGTAGTATTCGCTACCCTATATGGAGGATCGGCTAAGCGCATTGCCGCCGATAATGGCATGGACATCAGCCTTGTGCAGAGTATTCAGGACGCATTCTTTAGCAGGTATCCGGGCATCAAGAATTATTTTGAGACTCTGTCTGTGTCTCTGACCAAGAGCAGTCGTATATATTTTGACGCACCATCAGCGCAATTCATATCTCCGTACACTATGGAGACAGGGCGTATTCTTAACATACCCCTGATTTCAAAGTATGGCAAATACGTCAAAGGGGTAGGTGGAAAGCAATTACAATTGGTAGCGCACCCGACCAAGGCCAAGAATTATCCTATTCAGGCACACGCCACAGCGGATTTGATGTGTCTGTTTATGGCCATATATCAGGTGTTAAGTGATATGATAAAGTATAATATGCACGTAGACGCCAATCTGTCAAAGATCAGTGCTCTTGCATTTATGGTAAACTATGTGCCTATGGCTACGGTGCACGACAGCATAAAGTATCAGATACTAAACGAGAGGAGTGTGGATGATGAAAACAGAAAGAAGTTTCTGTCTGTGTTGGAGAACATAGTATCTTATATTGTGCCAGATTGCTATTTTTTGTGGACAGGGAAACCATTGTCAGTACCATTAAAATTGGAAAGTGAAATTGTTGTTTAACAATACAGAAGGAGATATTACTATGATTACTAATGTTGAAACATGGGACGTTACTGTTGCCAACGTTGAAGAGCAGACTCGACAATCCAAAAAGACGGGCAAATATTTTAATGTCTATACTATCCATGACAAGTACGGAGCCAAGATTGATGCAGGGTTTAGGCGACCAAAGGTAGATATTGGGGAAACCTACACTATGGAACTTGCTCCGGGGTCGTATGGTAACGACTATAAATTGGTACGGATTAATACTACTGGGTCAGGCACGTATCCGTCATTGAAGCCCAAAGGACCAGCGGTTGCCAACTTTGATCCTAATGCTGGAGGGGGTGCGAATACGAATAGTACCCATAACGCCTTACTAAAGGCAGCGCAGCAGAAAGCGCCACAATTCCCGGTAGATTTGCAAAGCAAGGACATGTCTATCTGCCGTCAGTCTGCCTTGAAAGCGGCGGTGGATACCATATCAAATATGCCATTGACTTTCCCTAAGAAGTCTGAGGATATTCTGGACTTTGCTGAAGAGGTCATTATTCCTCTGGCCTATAAGTATGCTGAGTTTTCTACAGGCCATAGAGAAATGCGCATGGCTAAGCAACAATCCAATGCTGTAGATATGTCTGGCTTGCTGGGACCAAGTACTGATAATAAAGAGGAAGACGGTGATGAATCCTGTTAATCCAAAACACATCAATACACTAATTGAAGACGTGTATGAATTGTTGTGTTCACCTAACGAACACATTGACGAGGAGCACTTGGATACCAGTGTAAAAGCAGCTCTTGATAATATAGGCAAGGTGTTTATTAAAACCATCAAGCGTGAAGAGAGTCTGCCATCCGATAGAGAGATCGGTAAATACTGGGCCTCTGATCTGGGCACCGATTGCTTCAGAAAATTGTGGTATAAATTTAATATTCCTGATGAGGCTGAAACCTTGCTGCCACATACTCTGAATAAATTCATGTTCGGATCTTTGATTGAAGAAAGCGTTCTGATGCTTGCCATACTGGCAGGCCACAGAGTTGAAGGACTTCAAGAGGTACATGAGCTTAATATAGGCGATGATATAACTGTACGTGGTCGTACAGACGCTATCATTGATGGCTATATTGTAGATGTTAAATCCTGCTCAAGCTTCGCGTTCAAGAAATATACGAAGGAAAAGGCTATCAAGAAGGAGGACGATAACTTCGGTTATCGAATGCAACTGGGATTCTACCTTGCTGCCAATAAGACGCCGGGAGTATCCAGAGATAAAGGGTATTTCTTATTGCAGGATAAAACTCTGGGACACTTGTCTCTGGTAGAACCGGAGTATGGAGATGATATTAAACCGGATGCCATCAGGCAGCGAGCGCTGGATATTCACAAAGCCGTGTCATCCAAGACGCCGCCCCCTAGATTATACAGGGATGTACCAGAGGGAAAGAGTGGCAATAAAAAGCTTGGAGTGGCGTGCTCATATTGTGACTTTAAGCACGTATGCTGGCCGGGATTGAGAACATTCATTGGGTATAAGGGACCAGTGTACCTTACAGAAGTAAAGAGAGTTCCTCGCATGGTTGAGGTTACAAACACTAATGGCGAAGAAAGCGAAGCGGCCAGCGAAGCGGCCTAAGAAACCGTACCGTTCTGTTTATGAAGAACGGATAGCGGTTAATCTTAAAAAGCATAAGCGCATCGTGTCGTTCAGGTATGAGCCGTTTCGTATTCAATATCTATTACCAATAGATAGATATAAATGTCAGGATTGTGGATCAGATAATATAGGAGCTAAGAGATGGTATACCCCTGATTTTATTATAGAAAGCAGAAAAGGAAAGAACAGTTTCCTATTGGAGGCTAAAGGAAAATTTACAGCAAAGGACAGAAAGAAGATACTTGCAGTAAGAAACAGTAATCCTGATCTGGATATTAGACTTCTGTTCCAAAGAGATAATAAAATCCACAGGAATAGTGAGACAAGATATTCAGAATGGGCTACACGGAACGGGTTCATGTATGATATAGGAGAATCTGTTCCTAAAATATGGTTAACCAAGTTAACAGACAATGGAGATGAAACCAATGAGTAACACCGATAACTTTTCACCGGATACTATTCTGAAGAAGATTAAGGACGAGATTGAAAATCTTGTCGCCGAATCTCCTGATGGTAAGGTATCCGCAGAGGATGTGCGTAATCTCAAGGATACTCTTGATTCTTATATGTTTCCTTATATCAGGGACTCAATCAAGCAAAGTCTTGATAGTGTCAGTGAGTTTGAAGAGGCTCTTAATATGTTGTCTGATAACGAGGGAAAGCCTCTCGTTGAAGGGTCTTCCTTGTTTGATCTTGTAAAATTGTATAACGGAGTGTGCAGCGACGCTATCAGTTTCGAGATCATTATGACAGATAAAGAAAATAAGGACGAAAATAATACGCAATTAGTGGCAGATATTTTATGGCACTATCTGTCACTTTATAGCAGGCTGGTTACGGACGTAGTCATAAGTGGGGCGTATAAATCTATCATGTTATCTAATAACACAGAGGAAACAGCAGAGCAGATCAGGCAGACCATTGATGATTCATTGAAAGAAATGTGCTTTACTCTCGCACCTAATGTGATGTATAATCTGTGCAAGCGCCGTTACAACAAATTGGCCAATGTGCATAATGCACATTTGAATACCGACGAGGAACCGACTATGGGGTGCCAGTTGAAACTGTTTGATATGGATGATGAGGATATATATTCAAAACATATGGAGAATAAAATTGTAGTTAAGGGCAACAAGACGTTACAGTAATTACTACAGTTATAGTAATCCGTACTTATCTCTACTTACACAGGAGAATACAGCCGTGCCATATCTCAAGTTTGAAGACCTCTGTAATTGGAAAGAGAACATGCCCCGGAAGCGTAAAGCTCCGGGCAGACTGTTTCTGCACAAGGCAAATAATACGGAAGGAGGTAAGCATAAATCATACGTAATTTTATTGCCGGGGCTGTTGAGTCAGATAAGGTATGAAACTAGCGAACTTGATGATGAAATATTGCTGGGGTTTCATAACAAACTGGATAATAAGTTTATGGAGAAGGCCATAGATTATTTTAAGTCTGAGGACTTAATGGCCTTGTTTGCCGAATCGTCACTCAACATTAATTATGAGTCGGCTGTGTATGTTCCTACGGATAACCTGAAGGTATTCAATTTGTCAAATTATGGAATGTCTATTCAGTTTGAACGAGTAACGAATGTGCCTTGGCAGTTGGCCAATTACCGGGCAACGTACTATAAATGGCCGCTTGATGTCACCAGCTCAGAGCAGTTTGTTGAGGTACCAAAGGCTTTATTTATGCACATCAAAGGTGCCTTCGGTCATGAAAGGAGAACTAATGCTGATTTGGTTACACTGAAATTTGCTGTCGAGTTACCACCAGACATTCCAGTTCAGACAAGCAGGAAATATTCTACTATTAATAAGTGTTTGATAGAGTTCAAACCGGGATTGCTCAAATGGTTGAATAATGTGTCCTTTCACGATTTCAAGGACTTCATTACATACATCTATATACTCGGGGCGTTCACCGCATACAAACAGACAAAGGAGTACGCACAGCAAGAGACAGATTAATACGGAAACTGTACATTATGAAAGGATTAAACAAATTATTGTCAGACGATCTGACATTAGCAGTAGGTGATGTCCATATATCCACGGGCCAATCTCTGGCTCGTGGGGAATGGCTTGGTCGTGCTATCAGAGAGATAAACCCAAAGCGTATAGTATTTATAGGAGACATGATGACGTTTGACTGTCTCAGTGAATGGGACAAGGATAAACGTAAACTGATGGAGGGGCGTAGATACCAGCGTGAAATTGATGCGGGCAGGCGTTTTCTGGATATGATGTATACTGCCAGTAAAGGTTGGAACAGTCCTGAAGGATTTATTCTTACAGAGGGTAACCATGAATACAGGCTGTGGCGGTACCTTGACAAAGACCCTACGTTTGATGGCGCTGTAGATTATGTATCTGATCTTGGTATTAATGAATGGAAAATTATTCCATACAAAGAATACTATAACTACAAGGGTGTGGACTTTACACACATTCCTATTAATGAAGCGGGCAATCCAGTAGGTGGTAAATATGTATCATTCAAGGTACTTGAAAACGCCGTAAAGACTACCGTGTTCGGACACACGCACAAGTTACAGGTAGCCGGTTTACACAGACACGGATCGCCACACCTTGTACAAGCTATTAATATAGGATGTTACTTCGAGCACATAGACGATTACGCTCTAGGTTCCGTAACTTCCTATTGGAGAGGGATTGTAGTACTGGACCATTATGAACGAGGCTCTATTAATTTCGTGCCTATAAGATTGTCAGCCCTTAAGAGATTGGCGACAAAGAAAATTAAAAGATAGGAGATATATTATGGGAAAAAGCAAAAAGGATATACTTACTGATCCCATATTGAGAAAGGGACATCCGCATAAATATGTGGATACTACGGCCTTTATGCGATGTGGAGCCTGTAAAGGCTATGGACTTATTGGAGGCAAATGGACAGACCGCCCAGACAAACGGGAAGTTTGTCCATTATGTGATGGAGAAGGGATCATCTACAAAAAATGAAACAGGTATGTTAAAGGAGATAGTAAATTCATGACTACTAAACAGTATTTCATATTCAAACTTATAGTTATCGTAGTAGCTGTGGCGCTGACGACTGTTATAGCAAAATGTGCTAACGCTGATATTATTATGTTTTAACTATTCAAGTACCAGTAGAGAGGTATGTAAGAGTACAATGAGTACCAAAAAACATTGTCCCGAGTGCTTCAAGGAATATCACAGCGCAACAACCAGCAGGACGTGTCCTTATGAGGTAGGTGTTATCGGCAACTATTCATTCAGGTGCACATGTTGCCCAGACTGCCGTAAACAATGTCGTTTACGAGCAGAGGAATATATGCTAGCACATGATATTGCAGAAGACGATTTTATGAGGAGTCTGGTAAATGTCGAATAAAACAAAAACCAAAGGTAACGTACAGGATTTATATCAGCATTATATTTATAAAAGCAGGTATGCTCGATTCCTGTGGAATGAAGGTCGTCGTGAGAATTGGGATGAGACTGTAAAGAGATACGTAGACTATATGCGTCATCTTACTGAAAGCAAGGCGGGCAAAAAGGCAAGCAACGCTATTCCGTGGAAGGACTTGGAGCAAGCTATATACGAAAAACAGGTAATGCCATCAATGCGAGCGCTTATGACGGCTGGTCCAGCGCTTGAGCGAGACCATGTGGCAGGATATAATTGTGCCTATCTGCCTATCGACTCGCCCAGAGCGTTCGATGAGCTTATGTATGTATTGCTGTGCGGAACTGGAGTGGGTTACTCAGTAGAGAGGCAATACATTAATAAGTTGCCGGAGGTATCAGAAACATTCCACAAGTCCAAATCTACTACTATTACCGTAGCAGATTCCAAACTGGGATGGGCGTCCAGTCTAAAAGATCTTATTTACGCACTATATGGAGGCACCATACCTGTAATAGACTATTCCAGAATCAGACCAGCAGGCGCACCTCTTCGCACATTTGGAGGACGTGCGTCAGGCCCTGAACCATTGCAGGAGTTGTTTGAGTTTACTATTAATCTGTTCTCTAAAGCAGCAGGGCGCAAACTCAATTCTCTTGAAGTCCACGATCTGGTATGCAAGATAGCTCAGGTGGTAGTAGTGGGAGGAGTAAGGCGGTCAGCCCTGTTGTCTCTCAGTAATCTGACAGATGAGCGTATGCGTAATGCCAAAATGGGAGATTTCTTTATCAGCAATCCTCAAAGGGCACTGGCTAATAACAGCGTAGCCTATACCGAGAAGCCTGATATGGGAATATTTATGAAGGAGTGGACTAATCTGTATATGTCCAAATCCGGAGAACGTGGCATATTTAACAGACAGGCTGCCAAAAATACCGTACCGGAGAGGAGAGATAAAGATTGGGATTTCGGAACAAACCCATGCTCAGAGATTATTTTGAGACCTAATCAGTTCTGTAATCTGACAGAGGTAGTAGTGTATCCATCTGATACACAGACTTCTATTCTGGAAAAAATTGAGATGGCTACCATTCTTGGTACTATCCAGTCTCAGCTTACAGACTTCAGGTATCTGAGTAGAAAATGGTATAATAATACCAGTGAGGAGAGATTACTGGGAGTATCATTGACAGGTATTATGGATAATCCCATAATGTATACTAGACATCAGATAATGTTGGGCAGACTTAAAGCATACAGCGAGGCAGTAAATGTACAATACGCAAACATTCTGGGAATCCCTAAAAGCGCAGCTATCACGTGTGTCAAACCTAGCGGCACTGTGTCTCAGTTGTGTGGCACTAGTTCCGGCATTCATCCTCGCTACAGTTCTTATTATATCAGGCGTGTTCGTGGTGATTATAACGATCCTGTTGGCAAGGCTTTGCTTGAAATTGGCGTACCGGGTTATGTATCCCAGCACAATCCACGGGAGTACGTTTACGAATTTCCAATTAAATCTCCGTCAAAGAGCGTTACATCGGATTCGATAAGCGCTGTAGATCAAATTAAATTGTGGAAAGACTACGCCAGACATTACTGTGAGCACAAGCCATCGTGCTCTATTTACGTAAGGGAGCATGAGTGGCTGGAGGTAGCCGCCATGGTTTATAAGGATTGGGATATTATAAATGGTTTGTCATTCTTCCCATATGATGACCACGTCTACCCAGAGGCGCCTTATGAACCAATAAGCAGAGCAGAGTATAATAAACTGGAAAGGCAAATACTATCTAAAGGAGGAACTATCAGAGAAAGGATACAGTACCTTGATAACGTCAAAGAAAATACCGATACTACTACATCAAGCCAAGAGCTGGCTTGCGTTGGAGGGGCTTGTGAGCTGTGATATACTATGCCTACGTATGATGTAAAATGTGATTTATGTGGATACAAGTGGGAAGTGATCCTTCCTGTAAACAAGAAGGATCAGGTACCATTATGTGAGAGGTGTTCTTCAGCTATGACTCGTATTATATGGAGAACGTTCCCCGGTATACCGGCACCAAAGGTACGGCCATATGATCTGCTGGATCGTCCTATACCTGAAGAACCAAAGTCGTTTGGACCACCGAAAGGTGGATGGAAATCCTTAAAGAAAGGAGGTAAATAGAGAAATGAAAGAGAAGCTTAGTGACAAGATCAAGGGCTTTTATGTACTTGGATGGGAAGGCGTGAAGTCTATCGTGCTTGCTCCCCGGAAGGCGGTATCACTGGCACAGCGTGCGATGATTATAGTGCCAATTCTGTTGCCGCCTGTTCTGTTATTTGCAACAGGAGCGCTTGATGTGTTCGTTGTATCCGCGCTTATCTTCTGGCACTTCGCCTTAGCCTTTGGTTATAAGGCCATCAACAGTCCAGATAAGACAGATATGTTTATTTAATTCACCACCAACACTTATTTTGAAAAACTACTTTACTTATTATTACTATAGAGGTGTTTACTATTATGGCTGCTCCAAAGAAAAAACTTGTTGCTACCTATCTGACTGAACAGGAGATAGAACATCTTGATGATTTTATCAATGCCAATATGCCCGGAATAAGTCGAGCCAGACTGTTACGTAATCTGGTATTGGCCTTAATGGACAATAAGCTGACTATTAACAATGAGGAATCTGATAATGAGCAACAGCCCTGATAAAGCACGAACTAAAAAATACAAAGTTCGCCTTAATAAAAAGGGCACGCTTACTTCTACGTGCCCTAATTGTGCAAAGGCGTTTGACAATCTGTCTCGCCAAGTAGCGAGAAACAACGTATTGCGGTCTAATATCAAGCAAGCTATGGAGGCTATTAACTATGGAGACCACGCGAAAGCCCTCAGAATACTTGACTATACACTCTCCAGCACCGGACGGTACGGAGATTAAAGTCAGTGCTAAACCGTCTGACTTGCAGGTAGGTGGTACGCACTATAAGATATTCAGGATACAGCCTGCCAAATATGCAGTGGAGAATGAGTTAGGGTTTCTTGAGGGAAACGCTATCAAGTATATTACCAGACATCACCTTAAAGGAGGAGAGGAAGATATACACAAAGCCATTCATTGTTTGAATCTTATCTTGGAATATAAATACAGGAGCAGCAAATAACCATGAAACGCAAAGACTTTATTAAAGTAAATTCTAGTAGTTATACCAGAGATGACGGTAAAAAGTGCACACACACACAGTATGTGTGTAGCAACTCGTTGTTCTTATATAACGACAATAAAAAGATCGCCATCCACAACGGCGTTACCAATCAATATATTTCATATAGTATTACTCTTGAAGTAACCGAAACGGAGGGTGCGCCGGAGGAAACGGAAAAATCTTTATGTTATGAAATCGCCATTCACGATGGCGATGATACGGTAAATTTCTTTTCTTTAACTAAACCCGGATATGAGCTTGATAGAAAGGCAAGTCTGGAGGGACTTAATACTTTAATCTCTGCTCTTGAAGACGTTGCGGGTTATCTTAAGGATGTTGATTTGTACGATGAGGACAATTTGGAATAATGAGCAGTAAAAAGAAAAGCGTAAAGGACTTTCATCTTAGAGTCCTCCAGCACTTGGATAACGATATTGAGTCTCTTATTGACGTGTTCCGCGCTATATATGAGGCGGCTACGGAGATGGATATGACCGACATTGAGACTCTTGATGGAGAGTTGATCGAGACTCTGCTGGATAAAGATAATAAAAATTCCGAGGCCCATAAACGAGTACTCGGAATGAAAATCAAGTTTCTCAGATTGCAGGATATAGAATCTCTTATTGATCTGCTTTCTGAAGAGCTTGGTTCCGTGGAGGAAATTGGAGGTTCCTCCTCTTTTAGTGGTAGCAGGGATGGCGACGAAGCTGCTGATGATATTACAGGAGAAAATCCCGCAATTGCCATCAACGGATCAAGGAAGATCCATTAACCACGGGAGGGGGCGAAAGCCCCCTCTTTTATTCTTTTTTGGATAGTTCAAACTGGACAATCATACTTGCCAGTGCGTCTATAAATCCCTCATCTCTATTTAATTTGGACCGCCCAAGCGTATACATAATGGCGTGGGCCAATTCATGGTAGAACGTCATCATGAATATATTGGGATTGGAGTTCCGTACAATAACAATTTCCTGCTCGTAATTACGACACAAGCCTACGGTATTCCGCTCTTCTTCCGATAGAGTCATGCCGTGGCTATCTTCTAAATCTTTAATAATAACTCGCCACGTCCTGCCCCCGAGACTGAATGTCTCGGGAGGCTCCCACCTTTTTATCTTTTCGCTCTTTTCTGTCTCACTTCGTTTAGCCATTCCTCATCCTCTCGGCCCCATAAGGCCCAATCAATTTTATTATAGTACGCTCGCCACGCATCTATGGCGTTACGACAATGCTTGGGATCTATCTTCCCCAGCAACCGACAAATAATGTTACACAGTTTGCAACGTCCGTCCTCAATAAAGTCTCCCATTTCTGCGGAGACTGTCTTTCTAGGATCAAGGCCAAGTCTGGCTGACATTACCTGATCTGCGGCGAACAGGTTATTCATAGCGTAGGCTATAACGTACTTGAACGGTCTCACGTACCACCGTGGTTCTGTAAGGGCATCGTAGACCCAGTTATAGCGGTCCCCGTTTCGCGCCTTTAATCCCGAGAAAAGAAATACAATAAGCCCAATAATATT
>RFHA01000471.1 GCA_003696565.1 Chloroflexota bacterium | reverse complement strand
TTCTGTGTCATTCCAGAGGGGGCAAGCATAAATCGTTTTAAATGACAATCTGCTTCTAATTCACGAAAACGCGGATGATTCCTTATTTGATCGGGTGTTGTATTCAATAATCCCAATGCCTCTGCCGGCTGATCAGATAACCATAAGATTTTAAGCTTTAAATACAAACGCAAAGTGTCATATTGTGGATTAGGTGGCAATGTGGTCAAACCACTTTGAGCTTCTTGTAAAGAATGGATGATTGGGAAATTGTTGTTTTCTGTCATTTAGATTAATGCCTCTGGTTAGGGCGTATGCCAATACTGATTGTGGTTTGAATTACAACTTCCCTAAAATGATTGTAGCATTTTGACCACCTAAACCAAAACTGTTTGATAGAATATATTTCATGTTAGGTAATTCTCGTGCAACATTTGGAACATAATCCAAATCACATACAGGATCGGGATTATGCAGATTAATTGTTGGTGCGATGATGCCATCTTGTAAAGATTTAGCACAAATAACAACTTCAATTGCCCCAGAAGCTGCCATAGCGTGTCCCAGCATGCTTTTTGTTGAGCTGATTGCTAAACGATAAGCGTGATCCCCAAAAACCTGTTTGATGGCTACGGTTTCCATTGCATCATTAGCTTGTGTTGATGTACCATGGGCGTTGATATAGTTAATGTCTTCTGGATTAAGGTAAGCATCATCTAACGCCCAACGCATTGCACGGGCTGCACCATGTCCATTAGGATCAAGGGCAGCTACATGGTATGCATCGGATGATGATGCATATCCTAAGACTTCTCCATAAATTTTGGCATCTCGGTTTAAAGCATGTTTAAGGCTCTCCAGTACGACAATTCCGCAGCCCTCACTGAATACAAAACCAGATCGTTTAGCGTCAAAAGGGCGACTAGCAAGCTCGGGCTGATCTTCATAGCCTGTTGCAAGTGCCATCATGGCATCAAATCCAGCCAGCGTGTAATCCTGCAAAATGGCTTCGACACCTCCTGCGATAACCAAGTCTGCCCGACCATATCTAATTAAATCACTCGCTTCTCCAATAGCTTGTGTGCCGGCTGCACAGGCTGTTGATGGTGTGTTTAGTGGTCCGAGTGTTCTAAACTGACGGCTAATGTAGTGCGCGGGCATGTTTGGTAATGAATTGATCAAAGATAATGGGTTGGGTTTGCGATAACCCGATGTTTTATATTTTAGTGTAGCTTGTTCGGACATCTCATGAGAGCCAAGTGATGTGCCCATAACAACGCCAACACGTTCGCCTTTTGATGCGATGTTATCTGTCGATAAGCCTGCATCCTGAACTGCCATAATAGCTGCGACAACAGCAAACTGAGAGGCACGTCCCATACGTCTTGCTTCTTTGTGGTCAATATAACCAGCAGGGGTGAAGTCACGAACTTCTCCACCGATTTTGACCGGCACATGTGTTACATCGATGGTCTCTAGTTTTCGGATTCCAGAAACACCTGACTTAAGCTGTTCCCATAATGTTTCAGCATCTCCCAAAGATGTAATAGTCCCTAAACCGGTAATGACAACACGTGGTTTTCCATGTCTCAGTAATTCCATTATTCACCCTCAATATTTGGTATATTGTTGCGAATGGCTTCTATGATTCCCGCTTTAGCAGCTATTTCCGCTTGATTGATAGCGTTTTTGATCGCAAAACCATCTGATCCACCGTGTGCGATAATCACAGTACCATTCACCCCTAGAAGGGGGGCACCACCAATTTCAGATGGATCAACACGCCGGCGAACACGATTGAACGCTGACCGGGCAAATAAAGCTCCAATTGTACTTAAGATTGAAGCTTTTAATTCTTCCCGAATGATGTTAGATAAGTAGCGTGTTGAAGCTTCAAAGGTTTTAATCAAAATGTTGCCAGTAAACCCATCAGTGACAATAACATCAGCGGTATTATTATGCATATCTTTGGGTTCGATATTCCCAATGAAATTTAGAGATGTTTTTTGAAGTAATGATCTGGTTTCAAGAATAGCTTGTGTCCCTTTACCTTCTTCTTCTCCATTAGACATTAGTGCAACGCGCGGGGTGGGTAACTCAAGGGCTAGATTAGCATAAACGCTACCCATTAAGGCAAATTGAACGAGCCACTCAGGTTTCGCATCAGCATTCGCACCTACGTCTAATATGATGACCGGTTTATCATAAACGGAAAAAATGATGCTTAAAGCTGGACGTTTAATGCCCTTAATCCGTTTAAGCGTAAATAACATGGCAATTGCATGTGCTGCACCAGTATTCCCAGCGGTTACAAATGCATCAGCTTGACCATCCTTAACCAAATTCATGCCAATATGCATTGACGAATTTGGTTTTTCTTTACCAACGACACTGGGTTTATCACTCATCGAGATAATATCCTGAGCATGAACAACCTCAATGTTTTGACGTTGGGAAGGTTTATATTTGTCTAATTCCTCTTTAATGATTTTTTCTTGTCCGACCAGGATAATCTTCTTTCCTGACTCGGCTGCTAATACTGCTCCCTGCACATCAGGTTGAGGGAACGTATCGCTTCCCATAGCATCTACAACAATACGCATTCAACAGTTCCTTTTTTTGTTTGGGTTGCATACTTATTGTATTGAAAAGAAATAAGCTGTAAAAGGATTGACACCGGTATTTCAAACTGTATAATACTATACACCATCACTAAGCCCTGGTGGCGGAATCGGCAGACGCGCACGGTTGAGGGCCGTGTCCTGAATGGGGTGGAGGTTCAAATCCTCTCCAGGGCATACAAACCCGCTGTAATTAGCGGTTTTTTTGTTGCAGGGTAATCAACTTAGATGTAAACTGCTTGGTATGATATTTAGTTGTTCGCCAGGAGATAAAAAATAATGAATGATACCTTGACGAAGGCATATGAATTGATCGAATCTGAACAAATGAGTCAGGCACGTGAGATTCTAGAATCATTCCTGGCACATGAACGTAATAATGCTGATGCCTGGTGGCTTTATGCACATGCAGTGCCAAATATCGATGAGGCACAAACTGCACTAGCCAATGTAAAACGAATTGCACCAAACTATCCTGGTGTTGATGAGTTGATTGAGCAGATGAATGTACGTCTTGCCCAGATAGGGGAAGGGGCACAAATTCAACAATTTGACAGTTATCCAACTGAAATTGAAGATGAGGCGTTTGAACCTGATTTTGATGATTTAGACGCGCCTAATGATGATTTTGATTTTGAAGACGATGAATTAGAACCGGAAATTGTTGAACGTGCTCCCTGGACACGTTACTTAGTATATGTTCTAATCTTGGTACTTGTTTTATTTGCAGGATTTATTCTTTTGTTTGGCAGAGGAAATGATGATAATGACGAAAATACCTCTACAAATGTCGTAAACACAACACCACCTTTCACAGAAACGACTGAAGAACCATTTGTTGCTTCTTCAGCATCTTTTCTTGAGAATTTAAGCCAAAATTTTGAACTTGCATCGTCAGATATTGAACTGAAACAAACCCAGCTTGGAGAGACTGCGTTTGTTGTTTTTTGCTCTGATGTCGAAGCATTTCGTCAAGTAATTACTGATGCTGTAATTGCTATGGGTGAGGTTAGTGCTAATTTAGATACTAATGCGATTGGTATTCGAATTATTGATTGCACAACAGGTGAACCACTAAACACACTTGTAGTAGAAACAAGCGTTGCACAGCAATATGC
>RFHA01000470.1 GCA_003696565.1 Chloroflexota bacterium | reverse complement strand
TTGAAGTATGGTAAGGATAGAGGGCGCAAGTAATGTTTAAGTAATGTCTTATGATGATTGATCATCTTCATCATTGGGAGTGCCCCCCAGGGCATACACCAACACACCAATGCAGGATGTGATATAGCTTGCTAAAATCCCCCAAGCTTGCCAGGGTCCTAACTGAAACGAGCTATCAAAAGCTGCCCCGTGTGAACCATAACCAAACGCATCTGCCAAGCCAGACATTGCCGCTAGCACTAAGCCTGTCATGGCTAAGCGTGTTCCGATTTGTTGTGTCAGGTTGGATTTGCTATAAAGATAAAACGTAAACTTGACATAAATTAATGCGCCAAAAATAAACCAGCTAAACCCTAATACCAATATAAAAACCTGTGTGATCCCGATGCCAGGTGTGGGGTCTAAACCGGTTACACCCGGAAACAACCCCATCATCATTAAAATAAGCCCCAGGGCACCAACTGCAATGCCAACTTGTGCGATCCGCCCCATGAATTATCCTTTCAGGCTTTTGCGTAACTGACGCAGCATATTCCCACCGAGGATATTAGCAACATCATCTTCGCCAAATCCACGCTGTATTAAGGCATCTTTTAATAACCATAAATCAGCGATGGTGTCTATCTCTGCTGGGGTTGCCTCTGCGCCAAAACCGCCGTCAAAATCTGTCCCTATACCAACATGCTGCGCACTGCCGGTCACTTGGCAAATATGATCAATCACGTCAACCACGGTAGTCAGTGTAATGCTGTGTTTACCATCACTGACTGTCCACCCGCCACGCAAGAACTTATTATACAACACTGCGCCGATAACCCCATCCCGTTCCGCTAATGCGCGGATCATCTCATCAGAAAGGTGACGGTCTGTATTGCAAAAATGGCGTGGATTGCTATGGCTGGCGATAATCACGCCGTCATATTGATCCAGTGCTTCAAAATAAGCCTGTTCTGCCATGTGAGAAAGATCAAGGATGGCGTTTAGGCTGCGCATCACATCCAATAACTCGTGTCCTATTTGAGTTAATCCACCAGGGGCACCTGTGCCACCACAATAGCGTGATGCTTGCCACGCCGGTCCGACAATCCGTACCCCAGCCTCATACCATGCCTCAAATTGCTTAGGCTCTAAGATTGGATCAGCGTTTTCCATCAATAATACCAAACCCTGTACACGCTCTTTAATGGACTTATCGCTTTCCCACGTGCTAAGGACAGCATCCAAGTCAGAAGCAGTACGGATCAAGCGCAGCCGAGCGTCCTCATCTGTGATTCGGTGATAATAATCTAATTGTGTCATGCCTTGTTGATAGGCTTGTTGCGCGGTTTCATACATCACTGGTGACCAAGGTTGTGTGGATTTGCTGCGTGGTGCGGTGAAGATTGTGGCAAAAACCAATGCTACCCGTCCCACAAGTGCTTCTGGTAAACCTAATGTCGCTGCTCCGTTGATGCTTTCATGCTCTTGTTGGCGTTTTTTGAGCGCGCTAACGCGGTAATCTCGCTTAAAACACACGGCGTTGTAGGCAATGTCTTGGTGTGCGTCAATTAAAAACATCGCAATATCCTCATTTCTTTGCGCCCTAAATTGTAAATCTATCATGTGAAAATGCCAAAAGTAAGAATTATTTAATGTAATTGTCGGTTTTTCCATATATGCTGAATAGCAGGAAGTGAGTTTATGATAGGACTGTGTTGTGTCAGAAGAAGCAAAATATTACACCAAGCAACCAGGCATTTTAACGGGCGCGTTAGTTGGCGGTATGGTGACCGCGCCGTTAATTGCCTTGATGTACCTGGCAGATATTCTGGCGGGGCTACCGTTTATTCCCTTTGATGTGTTTGACTGGTTGGCGCGTAATTTACCAGGTGATGTTATCCGCTTTGGGATCAATTTGATGATTGATTATGTGATTACGCCGCTGGAACTAGGTGAAACATCTAGCGTTGCAAAAACATTAGAACATATTCAGGGAATTGGTATTGTGTTCGGTATTGGGGTCATCACTGGCGCGGTGATGTACAAGCTCTTCACTCTGTTTCAGATCAGGCAAGTATATGTTGTGGGAGGGGGCATTGGGCTTTTAATTGGCGTGATGATGGCGGCAATTAGCCAGAGCGTGAACTTTACAGCAACTGCTGACCCAACACTCCAGGTATTGTGGATATTATTTGTGTTTATTGTGTTGGGGGGTAGCCTGAGTTGGATTTATAGTGACTTGACAACCGTGCATCCTACCCCTGCTAAAACGGAGGAGGATCAACGCTTACAGTTGATTAATCGCCGCCAGTTTTTAGTGCGAATTGGCGGAGCCACTGCCACCATTACGGTAATGGGCGCAGGTTTAGGGACGATCATACGTGAACAAGAAGAGCAGGACGCACCAGTTCAACGCTCCACACTCACGGTAGCGGATTTGCCAGCAGATTTACCGAATATGTCCGCTGATGTTACCCCCGCACCTGGCACCCGCCCAGAATACACCCCGTTAGACGATCATTATCGGATTGACATCAGCAGTCGCCCGCCAGTCATTGATGGTGAATCCTATCGTTTACGAGTGTATGGGTTAGTGGAACAGGAACGAGAAATCAGTCTACGTGAATTGCAAGAAAATTATGAGCCTGTCAACCGTTATGTCACGATGTCTTGTATCTCTAACCGAATTGGTGGTGATCTCATCAGTACCACATTATGGACTGGGGTGCCGCTACATCTCTTGCTAGATGATTGGCAAGTTAAGCCAGAAGCAACATATCTTAAAATTACCAGCGCAGATAGTTTTGATGAGTATGTGTCGATCGACTTGATTCGCCAAGACCCACGTATTATGTTGACTTATGCCTGGGATGGCGTGCCACTTAAGCAAAAGCATGGCTTCCCGTTGCGGATTCATATCCCAGATCATTATGGGATGAAACAACCCAAATGGATCACAGATATTGAAGCGGTGGACTATTGGGATGAAGGGTATTGGGTGCGTCGTCGTTGGTCTGCTTCTGCACGGGTAAAAACAACCTCTGTGATCGATACCGTGGCAGTGGATCATGCCTTTGAGCGTGATGGTCAGGTCTATATCCCAATTGGTGGGATTGCTTATTCCGGCGCAAAAGGAATTTCAAAAGTGGAAATCCGCATCAACAGTGGTGACTGGCAAGAAGCGATGCTCCGCGAACCGTTATCTGATACAACCTGGGTGATCTGGCGGTATGATATGCCGTTTGAACCTGGTGATATGTCTTTTGAGGTGCGTACCTATGAAGGTGATGGCACCCCACAAATTGAGTCACCAGCTGGGACTTTCCCAGATGGCGCGACAGGTATTCATAGCGTTCGTACGCGCATCCCACAAACCATCACACCTGAATCAACTGATACACCATAAATGATTATCAATTGGAGAGTGTAGCAAATGCTCACTCTCCCGCTTTCAAAAATGAGATTTATTTGATACTCCACAACCGCACGGTGTTATCTCCACTAGCAGATGCTAATAATGTCCCTGCGGGATTGAACGCTAATGACATAATCGGCTTTTCATGCCCCACCAACGTAATCAATGCGTCGCGCTTGGTCGCTTGCTCATCTGCCAACAAACGATGCACACTCCACAGCCGGATAACGTGGTCACGTCCGCCAGTTGCTAATAATGTGCCGTCAGGACTAAACGCAACTGTATCTGCACCTAAATCATGCGCATGAATCAAAGCGTATAACTTAGTCGAATCGTACACATCCCACAGCCGAACGGTCATATCTTTGCTAGCAGAGGCGAGCATGGTTCCTGGTGGGTTGACGGCTAAGCCACGTACCCAATCGTCATGCTCACCAAAGACTGCGCCACCGGTTTCCGCCCCAACGTCCCATACGCGGATCGTATGATCCCAGCTACCGGAAAAGACAACATTACCGTTCATGCCAAACGCTAATGATGTAACTTCTTTTTCATGACCCTCTAAGCGTGCCCGCAACAATCTTGATTGGACATCCCACAGCGTAATGGATGTATCTGCGCTGCCAACCGCTAATGTTTGCCCATCGGGGCTAAATGCTACTGTATCCGCTGAAGCGCGATGCTCCTTCAGCGTTGCTGCTTCAACAATGGTCTCTGTGGATAAATCCCAGAGTTTGATCAATGTATCCGCTGCTACAGTTGCCAATAATCGACCATCCGGGCTGAATGCCACACCTTTGACGTGACCGTCATGCCCGCTGATTTCGTGCGTGGGAGTTCCCCCAAATTGCCCCAGGTAAATGCGCACACCGTTGGCACTGGCAATTGCTAAGGCAGCACCGTTTGGTGACCAGACCACTTGCGTAATCCAGCCACATTTGACCTGTGTCAATTGGGTTAGACGGGTGATGTTCTCTACTGCTATAATCTCTCGCATAGTGATCTCTTTGAATTTAACCAATAAATTCATTATAAAGTGTGTTTATGCATATTGGAATTAACGCTCATTTGATCTCTGGAGAAAAAAGTTACCGTGCTGCTGGTATACATGGTTATTTATTCAATACCCTGCGCTATTTACCACAAGTTGCTCCGTCAACTTGGCAGTTTACTGTGATGGTAAGCCGTATAATGGCGCATCACTTGTCTGGGTTACATATCCGCCGCGCGTATTTTGATACATCACATCCTATAAAGCGGATTATTTGGGAACAGGTTTTACAGCCGTTTCAACTTGGCGCGTTTGATTTATATCATGCTGGAGCGTTTGTGTCGCCACTGATCTTATCTAAACCGAGTGTGGTGACAGTTTATGATCTGAGCTTTATGCACTATCCACAGGCACTCACTGCGGCACGTCGCTTATATTTACGGATGTTTACCGCGTTAAGTTGCCGACGTGCCAAGCGGGTGATTGCTATTTCACACAGCACTGCCCAAGACCTGACAGCCTCCCTGGATATTCCAGCAGAAAAGATTGACATTGCACCTGCTGGCTATGATGCTGAGCGGTTTTATCCACAGCATCCGGCGGATATTGCAGCCTTTAAGGTCAAAAAAGGATTGCCAGATCGCTTTTGGCTTTACCTTGGGACGCTAGAGCCACGTAAAAACCTCATTACATTGATAGATGCTTATGCTCGGTTAGATAAAAAGCTACCACTCATTTTAGCGGGTGGTAAGGGTTGGCTGTATGACTCAATTTTTGAACGGATTCAACAATATGGTCTACAAGATATGATTCGCTTGCCAGGATTTATTCCTGCGGAGGAATTACCCTTCTGGTACAATAGCGCGGAATTGTTTGTTTACCCTTCGGTATTTGAAGGGTTTGGTTTGCCTGTTTTAGAGGCGATGGCTTGTGGTACGCCCGTGGTTGTCTCCGATGCTTCATCTTTACCGGAAGTGGCACAAGGGGCAGGAATGCTTGTGCCACCACATGATGTTGATGCGTGGGTGCAAGCATTACAGACCGCTTATGACGATGATGCTTGGCGTAGACATGCCGCTGAGCAAGGGATAACCCAAGCCAAACAATTTACTTGGCTGCATACCGCGCAAGCAACAATCAGGAGTTATCAAAACGCGCAATGGAAGAATTGACCAAAAACGCCAAAATTACTAAACCGCTGGCTCCATCGCCAGAACCGCCCGTGTTGTCATCCCATGAACCGCGCTGGCTGATGCCTTCTGTGGATTTTCTCTTAACGTTGGCAGCATGGCTATTGGCGTACTGGGTTCGTTATGATCTACAACTTATCCGTCCGGTTAATGAAGAAAATGCTGCTGCTTTTGCGCCATACTTGCCCTATGCGGTGATATTTGGTGCCTGGCTTTACATTAATTATCGGGGGGATGGGCTATATAAAAATGTACGGGGTCGCCCTTGGCTAGATGAAGTGTATATCATCTTGAACGGGGCAACGAATGCCACAGTGTTAATTATGGCAATTAGCTTCATTGTTCAACCAACCGTGTTTAGCCGCTTGATGCTGGTTTATACTGCCGTGATTGTGGTTGTGTTGCTTTCTGCTACCCGTGTTATTAAGCGGATGATGCGGGCACGTTTACGGGCTAGAGGAATTGGCATTGAGCGTGTGTTGATTGTCGGCGCGGGAGAAGTGGGGCAAGCAGTTTTGCGCATGATGTTAGCCCGTAAAGAATTGGGCTTTTATCCGATTGGTTATTTAGATGATAACCCTGACCGGGGCGATGTGGATTTGGGGCGTGTGCGCGGTTTAGGGCGACTAGATAACTTGGTACAAGTGATCCGTCAGCATCATGTGTCGATGGTTGTTATCACCCTAAAGTGGAAACATTATGACCGTATTATTCAGATGGTGCAACAGTGTGAAGCACTTGGGGTAAACGTCCGCTTTGTGCCGGATGTATTCCAATTGAATCTGAAGCAGGTTCAGGTCGAAACGTTGGATGG
>RFHA01000469.1 GCA_003696565.1 Chloroflexota bacterium | reverse complement strand
GGGATCAATACTATCGGCGGGATTTGGGATGGCATCCGGGAAATTTTTGACCCTAGTCCACCCAAAATTGAAGGTGTAGCGTTAGTGTTGCGCAGCGTGGAACAAATGGGAGAGTTCTCTACCGTCAAATACAACTTCTCCAATATTGTATTAGCCGGGCGAGATGCGCCGGGTTGGGTGCCAGATTTTCTGGTTCAAGATGAGCTAACGCTGGTAGTGGTTGGACAAATTGAAGCCGGCTTTGACCTACAAGCTGCCTTGCAAAATGAGAACTTCATCCAACAAGACGGCACAACCATCACCATTAACCTACCACACCCACGCTTGTTACGGTGCTATATCAATGAGGATGAAACTTACGTCGTCGAACGTGATACAGGCATGTTTGCGTCACAAATCTCCAACTTAGATTCTGTTGCACGTGATTTTGCAATAGAGCAATTCCGGGATGAAGCCTTAGAAAATGGCATTATGGACGAAGCCAGCAACTATGCTATTGATTTTTTCCAAACGTTGATCGCGTCGTTACCATTAGAAGGGGTGGAGCAAGTAGTCGTGAATGCAACACCTACAGACCCCACCAACCCGGAATATTGGGCATCAAGTTGTCAATAAAAACTGGCGGGCTAAAAACAACGCGCTAATTGTGGTAGCGTCCATCAGTTCGCCACGTTCAATCAACCGTTGGAAATCTGCCAGTGGAACGAGTTGTGTACGGATTTCGTGCAACTCGTCTCCGTGCAATTTACTTGGCATCAAGTGCCGTGCTAGGTATAAATGCACAGCGGAGTCTAGATATTTGATCCAGGGGCGCACCACACCAAGATAATCCAGTTGGTTGGCAAAGTAGCCGATCTCCTCTTGTAGTTCACGATTGGCAGCAGTCTGCAGGTCTTCTTGGGGATTAATACCGCCGCCAGGCAATGTCAGGATATCCACGCCCATCGCTGGGGATGGCTCTACAATGAAGATCACCAAACCGCTATCTGTCAATGGAACACATAACACACCGTTATGCGTCCGCAAAAAATAAGCGCGGGATTCATCCCCAACGAGTTGAAAATACGAATCTTGATAATAATGTTTTTCCATCAGCGTTTTCTGTACTCATGCCATTTTTAGAGAATGTTAAAACGCTAATGTTAAGAAATGTCGTAGAATCGCTAAAGATTGGGTTTAGTGTTATATGAGGTTTAATATGCCCCCTGCCGCAATAACACACGTGGCACAGTCAGCAACAAAATTTGAATATCTAGCCTAATAGACCAATTTTCTATATAGTAAATATCCAACAAGCACATTTCATCAAATGGGACATCGCTCCGCCCACTGATCTGCCATAAGCCAGTGATACCCGGCATAATCTGGAGGCGTTGTTTATGCCATGGTTCATACAACTCCACCTCGTCTGGTGTCGGTGGGCGCGGTCCAACCAGGCTCATTTGCCCACGTAGCACATTGATCAGATTAGGCAGCTCATCCATACTAGCACGGCGGATAAACCTACCAACCCGCGTAATACGTGGATCATCCGGGATTTTGGGATGACGCGGATCAAGCTCATGAGTTTGTACCAATTGCTGCCGATATTTATCCGCATCTGGAATCATACTGCGGAATTTAACCATCATAAACTCTTTACCGTTTTCCCCCACCCGCTTAGCAGTATAAAAAATTGGACCAGGACCTTCTATGCGGATCGCAATCGCAATTAGGGCAAATAAGATAATCAACAATGGTGATGCCAAAATAATCAG
>RFHA01000468.1 GCA_003696565.1 Chloroflexota bacterium | reverse complement strand
TTTTTAGAATGTAACGAATAGATAAAATGTTGCCTTTTTCATAATGAATGTTGCTGACCATCAAGAAGGCAGTCATGATAGTAAGAAACGCTGCTTGTAATGTTGCATCATAGGGGTATTGATTAACAAAGATAACAAAACCAGCTAATACAAGAGCAGCAATAGTTGTTGGCAACCCAACAAAATACTTGGTTGGAATATCTGGATCAGCTGCTACGTTAAATCTTGCCAAGCGAATACCCGCGCAACACACAGGTAGAAAGCTCAAAACTGCGCCGATGAATCCCCATTCTTGAAAATAGAGAAAATAAAACATTAAAGCTGGTGCTACACCATAATTGACCATATCCGCCAGGGAGTCAAACTGCTCACCGAATTCAGTGCTTGCTTTCATAATCCGTGCCACACCGCCATCTAACATATCTAAAATACAAGCAATAATGATAAATCCGGCGGCGATGACATACTCTCCATGAAATGTTTCTAAAATAGAGATATAGCCTGCCAAAATAGCACTGCCAGTGATGGCATTAGGCAAGATAAGACGAATTGTTTGGGTAGGAAATTTATCAAATACGGGCAACTTAACTGCTCCCAATGATTATCGCTATTAGCATAGCAGAGTTTTAAACGGTTTTCTAATTCAAAACTGCAATAGGTGTTTCTCCACCGGTGACACGTTGATTTAATTGAATTAACGGTTTGGCAGTGGTAGGTAAAAAAATATCGCACCGAGAACCAAATTTGATAAATCCCAATTCCTCACCTGTTTGAACGGATTGATTAGGTATAAGGTATGTGACGATGCGTCTGGCTAAGATGCCTGCAATTTGCCGTATAAGTATTTCATTGCCACTTATATCTTGTATAACAATGGTGCTGCGCTCATTCAATTCAGAGGCTTTAGGATGAAAGGCTACCAAATATTGCCCAGGATGATACTGAACATATGTTACTTTACCAGTGATTGGCACGCGATTGACGTGGACATTGAATGCAGACATATAGATGGAAATTTTTAGGCGTTCTTCTTGAAAATATTCTGTCTCTATTACACGTTCAATGGCAACAATTTTGCCATCCGCCGGCGCAATGACACGACCAGGCAAATTGGGTGTGTGGCGGATTGGATTACGGAAAAACTGCGCGAAGAAGCCCCATATCATCAGTGATATGGGCAAAGTTAATGGTCGCCATTTACTGATAATAAAATTGATGAGGGTTAATATCCCGCCAACTAGTAATAGCGTTGGATAGCCTTCTTTATGAATACGCATATTCCATCCTTGTTTTGATTATAAATTTTGTTCAGATTATGCTGGATGGAGTGGCTGTTTGCCAGTACTAAGAAGAAATAGCAATGATTACCCTACGGGTGTTCTACGATTCCCCTATGGAGCGTTTGCTTGAAAAGTCTTTTTGCTTCATTATTAAAGTATCGTAATTTTTGTAGATGAAATATCTGCATACATGAAACCATAATTAAAGGAAATGCTATGAAGAAACGAATAGGTTTGATTATTTTACTTATTTTATCGGTGTCAATGCTTGTGAAAGCACAGGGGGGGACCATTAGCTATGGTGA
This sequence comes from Chloroflexota bacterium, assembly GCA_003696565.1. Taxonomy (GTDB): domain Bacteria; phylum Chloroflexota; class Anaerolineae; order Aggregatilineales; family Phototrophicaceae; genus DAOTWY01. The sequence continues at coordinate 2,518 of RFHA01000468.1, read as the reverse complement.
AACAACAACAGCAAGTTTGACGGCAGAAGTACCACAAGCGTTTTACAGTTTTTCTGGTGCGGCAGGGGATTTGGTGACGGCTTATATTCTAGGTTGGGAAGAAAGTTTTCAGCCAACAATGGCTTTAGTTGGGTCTAACGGACAGCAATTGCAGTTTAGTGCTAATGATCCCTTAACGCCATTATCAAATGACGCACGGATTAGCTATCGCTTACCAGCAGATGGTGTATATAGCTTGTTAGTGAGTAGCGAAAATAATGCACCTGGAACATATACATTAACACTCCGGCGTGCTGTGCCAGTTATTAGCACTGCGCTTGCTGATTCAGTCACTCTCAATATCCCACAGGGGGCACCATCACAACAATATGGTGTTGCAGCTAATCCAAATGCCCCAACAACTCTCAACATTCAAAGTTTAACAAATGGTTTTGGTGTGACAGTTCGGTTAACAAATCCAGCTGGGCAAGTTATTGCAGCTATCTCTGGTGGCGTTACAAACATTGTTCTGACCATGCCTCCAGGGGATGGAACGTATGAATTGCTCATTTCTTCTGCTGACCCAGCCGTTGGTGGAGATGTTCAGATTAGTCTAGGCGAGGCTAGTACATCCAGCACATCATCATCCTCTTCTTCATCTTCAACAGATAGCAGTAGTTCAAGCAGCAGCGGGCAAACATCTACTGGTACAACAGCAACAGACCCGAATGCATGCGTAATTTCTGCTAGTGGTGTCAATATTCGTACCGGACCAGGAACAAACTATGGAGCAATTGGCAGCTTAAATGGTAGCTTAAACGCAACTGGGCAATATAGTGGATGGTATACCGTGAACTATGCAGGTCAACAAGGATGGGTATTTAGTGGTGTTGTCACATCAAGCGGTCCATGCGCTGGTTTACCACAAGTTTCGCCACCACCACCACCTGCGCCAGTTGTTACTGAGGAAGCACCAGTTACGGGATCACCCACCGCCACGTCGATTCCTGGCAATACTGGTGGAGGAGGAACCTCTCCCACATCACCGCCGCCACCACCACCAACAGAACCTTCTACACAAGTTGCACCAATTGATAGCAATCAATTGAATTGGACGATTGATCGTGATGCTGGTGGACAATTCTCTGATGCAGTTTCTAATCCAGATGGTGATACAAATGACCGTATTCGACTGACAGTAGATGGTTTGTTTAACCAGCCACCGAATAATTATCGCCAGTTTGTTGTCACGTTAGTTTGCAATGGTACAAACACAGGTAACCTCAGTTGGGGGACTGGTGGTCCAAGTTCACCAACCGGATTATCGTGTGGTGATTCAACAACTGTCACACATACCAATGATAGCAATCAAACATATATCAATATCAATATGAGCGGTAGCTCTCCGGGATATGTTACATATACCTTGATTGCAACTAAAGTCGGCTAATATTTTATAGGGCGGTTGATCCGCCCTTTTATTTTTGCTATTGACAGGTAAAGGTAATTTGATAAAATGCCCTGTATTAAATATGCCGAAGTGGCGGAATAGGCAGACGCGCTACGTTCAGGGCGTAGTTCCTGTACAGGAGTGTGGGTTCGACTCCCACCTTCGGCACACCAATAGCACACTGGTAAAACTGCCAGTGTGTTTATGTTATGACAAAAATTGTCTTGACAAACACAGCGGGTCATCTCTATAATCTCAGTATAGTTATGCGGGTGTAGCTCAGTTGGTAGAGCGTTTGCTTCCCAAGCAAAATGTCACGGGTTCGAGTCCCGTTACCCGCTCACACAAAAAACGCTTACCACACTGGTAAGCGTTTTGTATTGTTGTATTGAGCATTGACGAAGGCTTATCCTAACGTTAGAATGACATCACTTCGTTAGGACATCGTTCCCGCCTCCACAGCGGGATTTTTATTCAAGGAGTGATTGACGTGGCTGATTTCGTAATTGAAGCTGAACCGCGTACAGTTGTCGGTAAAAAAGTGAAGCGGCTGCGCTCTCAGGGTGTGGTGCCGATTACTGTTTACGGTCCCAAAATGGAACCTGTAAATCTTCAGGTCGCTTATCGTCCGCTGGAAGTTGCCTTAATGAAGGCGGGAGGTACCAATTTAATTGATTTGAAGGCGGCTGGCAAAACCCATACTGTGCTAGCTCGTGAAGTACAGCGTGACGTGCTAAAAGGCACAATTATGCATGTCGACTTCTTTGTTGTTGACCAGTCTGCAGCGATTCGTGCCGATATTCCGATTCATCTCGTTGGAGAAAGTCCTGTAGTAGCTGCTCGTAAAGGGATTTTGCTGACAGGGACAAATACAATTACGATTGAAACATTACCCTCTAAACTGATGAACTTCATTGAAATTGATTTAACTGCCTTAAAAGAAATTGGGGATTCTGTGATTGTAGCAGACCTTGATTTGGGTGATGATGTTAAGATCATCAATGAACCGGAAGAAATGATCGCACGTGTGGCACAATCCTCTGCGGCACGCGCAGCAGAAGCAGAAGAAGCGGAAGAAGCGGAAGAAGC
>RFHA01000083.1 GCA_003696565.1 Chloroflexota bacterium | reverse complement strand
GGAGATTTACCAACAGAAGAGATCACGCCGGAAGCAATATGGATGGATGCGCCCAAAGGATAAACGCATCCGCCTATCATAACGGGTTTTTGTGATCTTGTTCTAGGGATAGTCACATTATATAATGCTAATGTTTGCATAATCTTCAGGGAAAACAAGGCGCATGTCAGATTATTATCATTCACAAACTCAATTGATCCGTGAAATGCAAGAGACAAAAACCCTGAAACTCAGTGTGATTATCCCTTGCTACAATGAGGTTGAATTTTTAGAAAAAATCATAGAACGTGTACGGGGTGTTGGGTTAGCAGATGAAATTGTTATCGTCGATGACGGTTCAACAGACGGTACACGAGATATATTAAAACGCCTTGAATCCGATCCTGATTTAAAGATCATCTATCATGATCATAACCAAGGTAAAGGGGCAGCACTTGTCACTGGCTTCCGTGCCGCCACTGGCGATGTTCTACTTATCCAAGATGCTGATTTAGAATATGATCCACGTGACTATCCCATCTTACTGAAGCCAATTGAAGAAGGGATTTCCCCAGTCGTATATGGCTCCCGCTTTTTGGGTGGACCGCGTAAGGCGATGAACTTTTGGAATATGGTCGCCAATAAGATGCTCACCTTGATTACCAACATCTTATATAACGCTATCCTCAGCGATATGGAAACGTGTTATAAAGTGTTCCGGCGGGAAGTTGTACAGAATATGAAAATCCACGCACGTGGTTTTGAATTTGAGCCAGAATTTACCGCAAAAGTTCTTAAGCAAGGCATCCGCATCTATGAAGTGCCTATTTCTTATAATGGGCGCGAATGGAAAGAAGGCAAAAAAATCAAATGGACAGATGCGCCTATCGCAGTTTGGACATTGATTAAATATCGCTTTCGTGATTAATCAAGCATCACCGATGATCTACGCCTAGTTTTTCAAGTTGGTATCCTGTTGGATATGACCGATGCCGGTGGTGTTGAGTATACAGATACGGGGTTTTACGTGCCGGCATCCATCTAATGGTTTTACCGTATAATTTTAATGTGCCTTCTGCCATAATTCTCATAACGGTTGCCGGTTTAGGAAAACCAAAAGCCCATCGCAGTGGATCATCCATCAAGGCATAAATCGCCTCCCTGATCAGCGGGCGTAACGGTGCAGGATACCAGGAAAGAAAAACTTGAATGGTCGCTTCTGCAACGCGGTGACTTGCATCTGAATAACAGAAATTTGCTTGTTCATATGCAATGTTAAACTGCTCAAATGCTTCATAAGACGGCGGGATATTTTTAATGTTCATTCGCTTGCCCACCTCCCGCCAAAAGTAATACATCGCTTCCTTTTCAACCTGGATTGGTTGCCGCCAACCAAATCGTGATGTCCATCGCAATGGTTCAAAAATAAACGTAGACAGCACATACAGAAAATCATCATTACTAATCCGATAACGCCCATGCATTTGGTTCATTCGTCTGAGGGCAGCCCGCCCACGTTCGCTATCATAACCATGCTCGGTAATCTCAGCGATAAGAATCGCAGTATCATCATAACGGCGTTGTCCATGATGATAAAACTGCCCAGTTTGATCCAACAATTTAGCGATGCTCGGCACTGCATAGGTACGGAAAAGTGCGAACTCTAACGCGCGTGTTGTTAACCAAGGGGTTTCATAAGCCCCAGCCAGATAGATAATCCGGTGGTGATCCTTCACAGGATCAAGTTGTTTGATCTGCTCTAAAATAGCATATCGGGACATTGTTTAAATCTCCCTAAAGTTTAGGGGTGCATTTGCACTTGATCCTATTATACTTAATGCTAGTAACATTTGACCTTTATACACGGTGAGAAATGTCTTATATCTTCATTAGTCACTCAACCGATGATAATGAATTCACCAGACACCTCGATGAAAAACTGACGGAAGCCGGATTTGAGACCTGGGTAGACTTGCACAACATCGGTTCTGGAGAGCGTTGGCTGCGTTCAATCCAAGAAGCGATTGAAAACTGCGGAGCAATGGTTGTTGTGATGTCAAAAAGCGCACGGAACTCTGAATGGGTAGAACGCGAAGCTTTGTTGGCAATGGATTTGAACAAGCCAATCCACACTGCATTGATTGAAAACATTCCATTGCCACTTCATCTGATTAACCGGCAATTTACCGACTTTCACCATGACCCGCAAAATGCAATTAACCAGCTGATTGAAGCACTATGGAGCTTGGATATAACCGCCGTACCTAAACAAATTCCCCGCAAACTCTCACCATTACCAGATGATGAGAATTTTTTTGAGTATCTTGAACAATTACCTCATGGCGAGCAAAACTGCTTGATTGCCCAGGAGATTTATCAGTGGGCGGTAAAAGTGTTCTCCCGTGTGGATTTTGGTGGGAAGATCACACCAGGCTTTCATGCTCGGTTGGAAGTCGGTTCAGTTGAATTGACATTATTCTCATTATGGGCATACCCCAAACAGCCTGCCATACAAATCCAATTCCAATATCTAGCGGATTATGAGCCATATAATAACCCGGCTCTGCGCCGTTCTACATTACGCTCGTTAAATCGCTTATTAAATCAACCACTCGATGACGACAAGGCAGATCGCCGCCCAACACTTGCTCTGCACGAAGCCTTCAACACTGCCGAAAAGCTGGAGCTGTTTCAAGAGATTATACAAGAAATGATCGACAATCTATGTGGTGTTTAAACGCCTAATGTCGAATCCAGCCCCTCGCGTGTGTTAAGGTGTGCTGGCAGCAAACGATTGTCTATCAAACGGGCACGCCCAAACCGCACTGCCAACGATGCTAACATGGGGGAATTAGGATGTGGACGCTCTAAGGTGCGGGCATCTACCACAGAGACATAATCCATTTCTCCCAAAGGTTCTGTCATAACAACTTGCCGCATAATCTGCTCTAACGTTTCGCCATCTCGAATGCCTTCGTCATAAGCATCTGCAGCAGTTTCTAGTGCGCGGATGAGGATTGTCGCTGCTTTGCGTTCTGATGCAGAAAGATAAACATTGCGGGAACTCATGGCTAACCCGTCTGGCTCACGTACAGTAGGACAAACAGCGATCTTCAAAGGAAAGTTAAGGTCTTTTACCATACGGCGTATAACAGCTACCTGTTGTGCATCTTTTTGCCCAAAATAAGCAATATCCGGCTGTGTGAGGTTGAACAGTTTAGTGACTACGGTTGTTACCCCACGAAAATGCGTTGGACGGTGAACGCCTTCCAGTAAGCGCGTGATGAACTCCACATTGACATAAGTCTGAAAACCCGCCGGATACATCAACTCTGGTGTGGGTGTAAATACCAGGTCAACACCTGCCGCTTCCAATTTTGTGAGATCCCCTTCTAAATCTCGAGGATATGCATCCAAATCCTCATCCGGTGAAAATTGTGTTGGGTTAACAAAAATAGTCGTAATCACATAATCATTTTCCTCACGGGCAGCTTGTGCCAATGCCAGATGCCCAGCATGAAGCGCGCCCATCGTTGGTACAACCCCCACTTGCCCACGCATCTGTTGGCGGGCTGCTCTTAAGTCTGATATAGTTCGTGCAATTTGCATCACTCTATAGCTCCTCGCGCAATTTTTGAATAATGGTATCATCCATTTTGAAGCTATGGTCATCTGTTGGGAATTTGCCAGATTTAACTTCTTGCACATATTGGTTGACGGCTGACTGCATAATCCCCCCAGCGTCCACGTAACGTTTGGCATGACGTGGTAAGAACGCCGTGAACAAGGTCAAAATATCATGGAAAACCTGTACCTGCCCATCGCAATATCTGCCTGCGCCAATGCCAATCGTCGGGATTTTAAGTCGTTCGGTAATCAGTTTTGCCAATGGCGCAGGGACAAGTTCTAACACAACGGCAAACGCACCAGCTGCTTGAACAGCATCCGCATCATGGATCAGTTGTAATGCGGAATCAAATTCCCGCCCTTGTACACGGAAGCCACCAAATTGTTGAACGCTCTGTGGGGTTAAACCGATGTGTGCCATCACAGGAATGCCTGCCTGGACTAACGCTTTGATAGTTGGGGCAATAAACGCGCCCCCCTCTAACTTGACACAACTAACCCCTGCTTCTTGCATCAACCGGGCTGCGTTTTCTAAGGTTTTTTCAGCATTGGTTGTTGCGGTCATAAACGGCATATCCCCCACAACCAGCGGTGTTTGCGTCACCCGTGTGACGATCTCCGCATGATAGATGATATGCTCCAACTTAACCGGTATAGTGGATTCATGCCCTTGAACCACCATGCCGAGCGTATCCCCGACAAGGATTAATGGGACACCAGCTGCTTCTGCGATACGCGCACTCATTGCATCATACGCCGTCAACATAGTAATGCGCTCACCGTTATCTTTCATCTTCTGTACATCACGAATCGTCAAGCGTGGCATTCTTTTATTTTCCTGTTATAACTATGGCTGATAAATCATAAGCAGAATGGACTTAAAATTGTAACATGAATATCGTAATGTTTTCCATGACACCACTTTTCGCGGATCGTGCGATGGGCGGCGCACAAATCCAGCTAAAGAAGGTTGCACTGCATCTAGGGCAATTAGGGCATGATGTCACGGTGTTATGCACACACCCAGCCGGGGGCGGACAAGCCTTTGAATGGGGAGAACGGGTAAACGTCATCCCGATATTTCGCTTTAAGCAACCGTATCCAGAACCGTATTTTACGCCGATTTACAACATCGCCAATGCCTTGCAAACAATGGGCGACTATCTTTCTCAAGCAGACCGGTATTATAGCCATGATGGCGGCTTGATCTTTCCGGGTGTGTATGAGCATATTCCAACGGTGATTTCTTTACGGAGTGTGTTGTTTGCAGAAACGCTGCAATCTGGTTATTTGTTTCAGGGTGATGCGTTGATTTTACCATCTGAATTTGCGCGGCAGTGTTATATCAAAACAGCTGGGCGTTTTTTGGATGGTTATGCAGACCGTGCCATTGTCATCCATAACGGATTAGATTTTAACAAGTTTAAAGCAACAGATACGCAAGCGATACGGGCATATTTAGGGTTAGAGGGTGATTATCGGTATATTCTGTTTCCACACAGACCAGATGAGGACAAGGGTATTTTGCAAACTATTGAGCTAGCAAACAAGTTAGTTCATGAGTATGGATTAAAAGACATCCGTTTTTTGGTGCCGCGCTGGATGGATGAAGATGTTTCTCCTAGTACACAAGCGTTTTATGCCCGGCTGCGTGGTATGTTAACGCAGTATGATTTGGAGATGTATTTTGTATTTCATCCCTGGATTGCTGAGGATATGATGCCGGCGTATTACAGCTTAGGCGCGTTGACTTTAGCCATTGGTAACTATGTTGAGACATTCGGTAATGTGCCTTATGAATCACTGGCGTGTGGAACACCGGTTATTCTAGCAAACGTTGGACCAGCACGTGAAATTCTGCCGGACGAGCTGGTAGACAAAATCAACTATGGTGACATTAACACCGCTGCGGTCATCGCCCACCGTATTTTAACCAACGCTGAACGCACATCCACAGCTTGCTTATCATATCTGCATCAACACTTGGGTCAAAAACAGATGGTTTCACAATATGCTGATGTTATCCTCAACGCGCAAAAACGCCCGCCGATGGCATACCATTATGAACCATATACAGAACAAACACGCTTCCAGTTAGCCCCATGGTGTTATCGTACTGCGCAAGGTATTTATCATGACTTCCAGGCAACTTATTATACGGATGAGATACCCGTGGGATATTTTACCTGTGATGATGTGACAAAAGAACGTGTCCTCAGTTGGGTTGATATGGGATTGGTTGTAGCAGTATGATTGCATATTTAAGTATAGGGACAAACACCAATCATCGGGCAAACATCGAAGCCGCATTGAACTTACTAAGACAACAGGTAACGGTTACAGCGGTTTCTGATATTCATGAGTTTGCGGATCATCGCGGGGGGGCATTAGTATATTGGAACTTAGCCGTTGCAATCGAAACGGACTTAACACAAGAGGCTCTCAAGCGGGATGTATTACGCCAGATAGAGAGAACATTAGGGCGTGATCGCTCTAGCGAACTGGTGACAATTGATCTGGATATTGTGATGTTTGACGGCAAAAGCACGCCTGATATTGAGCTTGACCATGTAGCAATTCCCTTAGCAGAAATCATGCCATCGTCCTAATCTATTGCATTCCGTAACGTATCCAGTTTTTTGAGCAGTGTTTCATACTCTGTTTGAAAGTCATGGAACATCTCCTGAAGTAAATCACGCCCTTTGATGCGAGCAAGTTTCCATTGAATTTTGAGAGTCATCATGGGGCTATGCATTAGTTCTGTGTGTTGAGCTTTTAAATCCATGATCCGCACGGCTAAATCTGCACTATATTGTTGTAACTTGCGCATTTTTAACACATTTAGCGGTAGTTGGATGTCGTCTGATTGTGAGATGTCTTGTGTTGTTTCCGCCAATGCTTGAAGTGCATCAAAGTCTTGTTGGGCGTATGCCTCGTTAATCATCGCCATAAGACGGTTGCGATGTTGCCTATCAGCTTCGTTATCTGCCATATCAGGATGATACATGCGTGCCAATCTACGATATAAGTCTTTGATATTGCGGTCTTTGG
>RFHA01000467.1 GCA_003696565.1 Chloroflexota bacterium | reverse complement strand
GGTTATAGCCAATGATTTCAATCATTGGTGAAAGGCAAACCACGATTTAATGGGGTCGTACCCGGCCGTATCCTGTCACCACAAATACCCAATTAACCAGACGGAGGTCAACGAATCATGACAACAGCAGTTTCAAGAAACGGATCATCTTTATTAAAAAAAGCATTACGCGCCAATGGCATCTTTTGCACCGCCAGCGGGCTTATCATTGCCCTTGCAGCGTCCCCACTGGCTGCATTCTTGGGTGACATACCCCAGCTTGCCCTGATTATTGTGGGCATTGGGTTGATTCCTTATGGGATGTTTCTCTTGTGGGCAACCCAACCGGAAGCAGTATCGCGAAACATTGGCGTATTTGCAGTCACAGGCGATTTATTGTGGGTTATTGGCAGTGCCATCATTTTGCTGGCAGGCTGGCCGGCCTTAACCGTTGCGGGCAAATGGACGGTTGGTTTGATTGCGGAGGTGGTTGCTGCTTTTGCGGCCGTGCAAATTTATGCCCTTTGGCGGCAATAATTTCCCGGCAGCAATTTTTGGAAAAGGATGATCCTGCGGGGTCATCCTTTTTTTGTGCGGGTATCTGCCAAAGGGGATTGGGCGCAGATAAGCCAACTAAAAATCTACATCCTTGACTGCTCCGAAAAAAGCCACGAATTGCACGAATTCACACAAATTTTTCTCTGGTGCGTCTTTGCGCTCTTTGCGTGCTTGGCGGTTTTTTCGGTAGACTCATTATTAATCTGCGTTTATCAGGAAAATCTATGTCCTATTTTTTTATGGGTCTTCATTAAATAGTATGCCACCCGAAGAGGTGTTGCCGCATCATGTGGCAAGTGGCAAGTTGCATGTGGCAAGTTATCTCTGGAAACGACGACCTGCGACCTGCCACTTGCGACTTGCAACCATCTGTCAAGCACACTATTTGGTGATGAGCCTTTTTTATCTTGTATCCGTTCAGATGGAACGCAAAGTTACACGAAGAATGCGCAAAGTTACACGGAGAATAGAGCGCTTTTCTCTTTTTTCTCAGCGAAACTCCGTGATTTCTTTGTGAATCTCTGTGTAACTGAACGCTTACTTTATCTTCAAACTGAGATTACTAAATCATCAATTTTTTTAGGAGGAACGAAATATGGCACAATCCCAGTTTGATTTAAGTGGCAAGGTGGCCGTGATTACAGGCGGCTCTCGCGGTATTGGGTTGGCTGTGGCCCGTGCGT
>RFHA01000466.1 GCA_003696565.1 Chloroflexota bacterium | reverse complement strand
GGACAACATGATGCAGAAGCTAGCATGCTTCAATTAGCTAGTGAAATATATGCTCTACAAGGTAATATTGACAAAGGGTTACAAGCAGCAAAACGATGCCAAATGCTACGCAAGAGTGACAAATCCCCTTACCAAGCAGGTGCATTAAACCAAGTGTTTGGTCGGATTTATCACTTAGCTGGGCAATATGACCTTGCTATTACTTATTATGACCGCGCTGTTGCAATTTATCATGAACTCGGTTGGAAAATTGGGATTGCTCGTGTCTATGAACTCTTGAGCCAACTGTATGATGAAATAAACGATTATCACTCAAAAGAAAAAAACCGACAAAAAGCCCTCACCCTCTATCAAGAGATGGGACATCAGCAAGGAATCTCTCGATTAAAACTATAGGTATAATCAGTTGTTAAGTTATACCAAATGTTGCTTCTCGATTGCCTGCACCTTATGAAAACGCCGAACATGACGTTCTTTATCAGCGGAAAAAACGGCATTAATAAACGCATTAACAAGTTCGCAAGCAATATTGACACCAATAACACGCGCACCCATACATAAGATATTCATATTGTCATGCTCTACCCCTTGGCGTGCACTATAGGTATCATGGCATACCGCAGCATAAATGCCAGGAAATTTATTAGCAGCAATCGACGCGCCAACCCCACTACCACAAACCAAGATACCACGTTCTACTTGTTTGTCTAATATTGCCTGAGCTACCGCAGCGGACGCATCCGGGTAATCTGATGGGATATCTGGGGTATCTACACCCAAATCTAAGATATCATGCCCTTGCCCACTTAAATAATCAACCAAGTATTGTTTTAATGGATAACCAGCATGGTCTGATGCTAATGCTATACGCATAACTGTTGTTCCTTTGTCATCAGAATGATAAACCGTTGTCCATCATCTGCACGTTGGTAAGTATCGACAGGTTGAAAACCAGCTTGCTGATACAAGCGCAACGCCTGCATATTGGACTCCGCAATAGTAACACGAAAATGACGAGCATGAAACTGCTGGCGCATCAATTGTAATAAAAGGTGAATATAACGATGCCCTTGCCCCTTCGTAATTAAATCTGGACGAACATTAATTTCGATATCTAAAATGTCATCAGAGACATCTAGCGGATTCGCAAGCTCGTTGTGCATTGGTTGCTCTGTTTTTATACGGCAAATCGCAACGATATCATCTGTTTCCGTCTTTAGTACATAGTATTGGTTAATCGGGTTGATAAAAAAATCGATTTGAGCATCTGCAGTTATCAAGTGATGACTAAATCCTTGTTGTGATGGCGCATATCGCCAACGGATAATTCGCTCAGCAATTGTGCGATTCATTGGTTTTAATTTATATCGCATGATTTAATTTCCCCAGCCTTAAAATAAGCTTCTACCTGAGCGAGGAGCGGGTCAATGGTGGGATTGTGAAACTGATGAGGAGGTTGCCAAGCAAACCACTGATACCCGCCATGTTCTGTGACATTAACCTCAGCATCGCCTTGTAGCCAGCCAAGAAATATCACCAGTGTTTTATGAAAAACCTCATCACCATATTCGGGATAAGTAACGTTATAAGATGTAACAAACCGGAAAGACGGATCAAGACGAACAGCTTTTGGGTCAATACCGGTCTCTTCCCACATTTCACGTAGAGCAGTTTGCACATCAGTCTCACCATCATCTTGGTGCCCTTTGGGCAAATCCCAACGCTCTGGGTGCTTCATCAGTAGAAACTGACAAGTAGGCTTTTCACGAAAAAGAAGTACCCCCGCAGCACGTTTTGTTCGCATATGATTCACCTTGTTTTTCTTCCATTGTACCGCACAAAATGTGATATACTACAAACTTAGAACAAATGTTGATTCATGTTGGAGTAATCACATGCCGTTTATTGAAGCACCTACGACCTTTTATCTTGGTCGCCGCTATAACCCTCAAACAAATCGTCTTGATGATGATGTGGTCTATTATGACTCGCGTGACCTAACAACCCATGCGGTTGTTGTTGGGATGACCGGTAGTGGTAAGACTGGCTTGTGTATCACTATGTTAGAAGAAGCCATTTTAGATAACATCCCAGCCATTATTATTGACCCCAAGGGTGACATCACGAACCTCATGTTAAATTTTCCAGACTTAAAGCCGGAGGATTTTAAGCCCTGGATCAATATTGATGACGCACGACGTGCTGGGATGGATGTTGATGCCTATGCCGCTGATGTCGCACAACGTTGGCGTGATGGACTACAAAGTTGGGGAATTGTGCCAGATAGGCTTCGTTGGCGAGATCTAGCGACGCAGATCAGCGTTTATACGCCAGGTAGTGATGCAGGATTACCGATTAGTATTCTCGCCTCACTTAAGGCACCTAAAGGCGGTTTTAGTGGACAAGAGGAAGTTCTACGTGAAAAAATTAACGGAATTACCACTGCCCTTTTAGCATTAGCCGGCATCAACGCAGAGCCAGTAAAAGACCCTGAGCATGTTCTACTGACAAACATTTTTGAATATAATTGGCGGCAAGGTATTGATCTAACGCTTGAGGACATTATTTTACAGGTACAAAAACCCCCTTTTGATAAACTCGGCGTGATGCCTATTGATCAATTCATGAGCGAGAAGAAACGCTTTAGCCTGGCAATGGAATTAAACAACATTATCGCTGCGCCAACGTTTCAATCGTGGATGGTTGGGCAATCATTAGATATTAAAAGCTTGCTTTATCAACCAAATGGCAGACCGCGTGTATCCATTTTCTACACAGCGCACCTAAATGAACAAGAACGCATGTTCATTACAACGCTCATCTTAGAAAATATGCTCAGTTGGATGCGTGGGTTAAGCGGGACAACTAGCTTACGTGCCATCTTGTATATTGATGAAATGTTCGGATACTTCCCACCATATCCTAAAAATCCGCCAACTAAGGAACCAATCTTGCGTTTATTGAAGCAGGCGCGTGCGTTTGGCATTGGGTTGATTTTAGCCACACAAAATCCAGGTGATCTGGATTACAAAGGGTTAACAAACGCTGGAACATGGTTTATTGGACGACTGCAATCTGAAAATGACAAGAAAAAAGTGATTGATGGTTTACGGTCGATGGCGACAACCGATGATTCAATGAAAGTTGAAGATGTCGCTCAGATGATTGCAGATATTCCGCCTCGTATCTTTTTAATGCGAAACGTACATGATTCAGATAGTCCGTTATTACTTCATACACGGTGGTGTATGAGTTATTTACGTGGACCGCTAACCCGTCAACAAATCGAAATCTTGATGCGTCCACAACGTGAGGCATTATTAACAAAGCTTCAACAAAAAACACCTCAGCATATGGCACGCCAAAACTGGCAGCAAACCGCTGGCATTCAATCCCATTATCCGAATGCACCAGTGCCAGCCCCACCCCAATTACCGGGGATGCCACCTGGCTTACCAGGGCAAAAAATACGTAGCCCACAAGAGCAGTATTTTGGCGCGCAATCCGCCCAGCAGCCTACACAAGCGATTCAGCCTTCTCAGCCCAGTATGCCCACACCAACACGCGGCAATTTACCGCAGGGCTTTACACCAAAGCCGCCGCCGGTATCAAGCTCAATTGCGCAATATTATCTGCCACCACAATTCAACATGCAGCAAGCACTTGGTGCTTGGCAACAATCAAGCGGCGTACCTGTTCAAAATGTACAAGGCGGCATGTTAGTTTATAAACCAGTTTTACTTATTCAAGCGGTAGTGCGCTATCAAGATCGCAAGGCGAATGTTTACACGGCACGTATTTTCACTTATGAAGTGCCTGATTTACGCCAAGCCGGTCTAATCCATTGGGAAGATTATCTGGTTGATCCTATTGATGCACGCAGTGTTGCCACCAAACCGCTTGAACCAGCTGCTTTTGGTGATTTACCACCAGGCTTAACAGATAGTAAACGCTTAAAGCAACTCAAAACTGAAGTTGTTGATATGTTATATAATACAGCGATGTTAGTGATACCATTCAATCCAGATCTGAAAATTTACGGCAATCCAGATGAAGAATTCAGCATCTTTCAGGCAGATGTTCAGCAAGCAGCCCGTGAAGCCCGTGATAAAGAAATGGATAAAGTCTCACAAAAATTTGCTGGCATGATGGAAAAATTAGAGGAAAAATATCGCCGTAAGCAGCAGGAACTGACAGCTGAAAAGAAAGAAATTCGAGATCGCCGCTTAGAAGAGTTATTCACAACAGGCGAAGCTTTAGCAAGTATTTGGAAGGGACGATTTAACTACACCCTTTCCCGTATGAGCCGCGCGACACGCTATCGTAGACAAACCAAAGAAGACATCAAAGAGAGCGAAGAATTCCTGGAAGAAATTGAGGAAGAGATCGCCAAGTTAGAGCAAGATTTTGAGGCAGCCCTAGCAGAAATCAATGACAAATGGGCGCGAATCGCTGCAAATACACAGGAGTATGTGATTAACCCTTATAAGAAAGATATTCAACTTGAGTTATTTGGCATCGGTTGGCTACCAGCATGGATAGCAATTATTCAAGGGCAACCAACATTACTTCCTGCAAACTAATGCTGATGAAAACTGGGGTGGATTTCAAAATCTGCCCCAGATATTTTTATGATGCTGCTTGCAATTTCCGCCCGGATATTGGACGAAAAACAGTAGGCACACGCATTTGCCGATGATAAGCATACCACTCGATCAGTAAAAACAACAATGCAAGTACAATAACATAAGACCATAACTCACGTTGTCCTAACTCATCTTGTATCCCCACACTAATTTGTGTGCCCTCAACAATCAAATTATCAATAGAAACAGGTTGGATAGCACTTTCCAGTAGACTGAAAAGATTAACAGCAAATTGTTGACTACCGATTAATTGTCCGTCTTTTAACAACTCAAGTTGATAAAACCCTGGATGTGTGGTTGCTGCAAAAACAACTGTATCTCGTTCAAAAGGCAACTCATAAACTTGTTCATCTGGGGCGGTAATCCGAACAACATCAGTTTCAAAGGGGGGATGAATAGCAAGCGATTCCCCTACACTTAGGCTATCTGTAATATCAATCACCGTGCGTGGCGTAAACCATTCTGCTAAATTTGCCATCAATATGGGCCATGTAACCTGCAACGGCAAATCTGACTCACGTAAATTAAAAGGCATTACTGCGATCTGTCTTCCATCTACCTCCCCTGCTAATAATAATGCACCACCATCTACCATAATCAATGGATCTGCCCATTCCACATTTGCCAGTTGTGTTAATTTCAATACATGCAACTGAGACACATCTACATAAGTCATGCGTGGATCAGCCGGATCAAGCACAATTGGATTTTGTGTGTTTTGGCTTTCAGCCATACGGGTAAAAAATGGACTGTCCTCCTGAGGGTTGATAAACAGCAAATCCCCTTGCGGCAGGTTTTGTGGGACAACTTGATCAAAGATATATAAATCATAACCATCAGGAATGCTTCCTGTTCCCTCGGCACGCACTGTATTCAACCCGGGCAAACTACGCAACACCTGTTCGATATAGATATTGCCAGATGTTACCAACAATACACGGCGTATATGGTCATGACCAGAAACCGCATAGGCTGTATTATCAATTGTCAGATAATCTTGCGCAATTGAATTAACTGACTTGGTCAAGGTTGCCTGGATAAATTCAAATCCATCTGGCAGTGCAGATGAAATAACGGGCAGGCTACTATTAGGCGGCACCGTTTGATTTTGTGTCACAAACCGTTCACCATCAACAAACAATGTAAATACCACCCGCGCTTCGGTTTCACTGAAATTCGTAATTCGTGCATAAAGTTCTGGGGGCTGTCCGGGTAATGCGCGTGTTGCTAAGGCTGTGATAGCAATATTATCACCAGAATTACCAACTGGAATATAGATAAGTTCCACATTTGAGCCTGGTATGCCGGTTCCTGGTGGCAAACCGCCATCGCCAATAATTACCATGGTAAAATCTTCCGCGCCTGCCAAACCAGAAACAGCCAAATTCAGCGCAGCATTCCAATCACTTTGTGCAGAACTAACACGTGCTGTACGGATCACATCTCGCAATAAACTACGGTCAGTCGTAGATGAAGCAAGGACTTCCGGCACTTCTGCCACACGGATCACGGTCATTCGATCCCCAGCACTCAGTGTCTCAACAATGTTTAGAGCTTCCTGCTGAGCAATTTCAAAACGCGTGTGCCCTCCATCCATATCATTGGCTTGCATACTAGCGGAAGCGTCTAACAGCACGGTAACTTGCCCGGCACTCACAGCTTGAACTGTCATAAACGGACGTGCCAAAGCCAATACGATAAATGCCAAAATAATCAATTGTAAAATCAGCAATAAGTTACGGCGTAATCGCTGCCAGGGTGTGTTTGCCTCGGTATCCTGTAAAACTTGTTGCCACAAAAACGTGCTAGAAATCGGCACTTCTCGCCTACGAAGCCGTAGCATATACATCAAAATAATCGGAATTGCCAATAATCCGCCCAGGAAGGCAACTGGTGTTAGAAAATTCATTTTTGAACTGTATCCTTTGAACTCAAAATCACTGGATAAGCTTTCTACTATTTATTTGACCACACTCAATTTGCGAAGGTCATATAACAGCACTTTCTCCCAAGCAATATCAGTAGTAAGTGGCAAGTAATGTGCACCACGTTTGTTACACTGAATCTGAATTTCTTCACGCCATGCAGTAACTCGGCGCATATAAAGCTCACGCATACCGGCATCCAAACTAACCTCTTGTGCAGTGCTAGTTTCAACATCAATCAAGCGTAAATCTCCTACCAGTGGCGGTGTCACTTCATCCGGCGAAAGAAGATGTATCAAAACAACTTCATATCCCTTGCCAATTAATAAATTAAGCCCATCCACATAACCAGATGGTGAAAACATATCTGTAATTAAAAAACACAAACCAGGGCGTGCAGCGCGTGTTACATAATCTTTTAGGGAGTCGTTTAAATCAACCATGCCAGAAGCACTAATCTGATGCGCATAGCGTAACATCATTACAGATTGTGCGCGTCCCCGTGCTGGTCCAAAAACATCCCAGTCATCTTGCTTAAATGCAGTTAACGTCAAACGATCATTACTGCTTAAGGAGATATACGCCAAACCAGCTAATAATCGTTTAGCAAATAATAGTTTATTCACATCACTTGGCGCAGTATCATCTCGGGGCCAATTCATACTATCCGAAGCGTCTAGCAAAATATGGACGGCTAAATCCTCCTCATCCTCTAACAGTTTAATATAAGGACGCTCTGTTCTGGCATAGACGTTCCAATCCAGCCGCCGCAGATCATCACCTGGCGCGTAGTTGCGATAATCAGCGAACTCAATACTTGTCCCTTTTTTAGTTGATCGCCGCTCACCCTTAATAGCCCCCGCACGCACTTTACGCGCAACTAACATTAACGGGTCAAGTTTGCGGCGGATTGTTTCTTCCAACAATAGAGATTCTTTTGACATATTCTATGATCCTTCATACGGTGGGACAAACTGATTTAATGGGCGGTTACTGACAAACGGGATAAAGCCATAAGCGCGTGATTCAGCATAGACCCATGCAATATTCTCTGGTTGTAGTGCGTAATCAACCGTGAAAATTCTCAATCCTTTTGTCTGTGCAATTTGCAAATAATGCAGATATTCCTCACTACTGACATGCAATGTGCTATCGGCATAATCTTCATAAAGTTGACGACATTCCAACGAAAGTGAAGCAATATAAGTATCTGTCCCAATATCATCATCTGTCGCTGGTAATGGGCAATCCCCTTCTATGCCTGTTGCCCCGCCGTCAAACCAAACGTGTTCTTGCGCAATCGCATCAATAACGGCAACATAATCATCAAATTCAGCAAGCTCAGCAGCATTCTGTGCAATAATCACAAAATCTGCATCACGCGATTTACCGTATTCGCTGATGTCCATAATAAACCAGATCATCTCCTGCACCGGATCAACGCCGTCCAATTCAGCAAACGCGATGACATTTTCATCCGAGTAAGCTTCTACCCAATCCAGATAAACGCCATCAAATCCCAAATCAACAATCAACGGCAGATAGCCGGTTTCTGGATCAAACCAGATCGATTGCCATTCATCATACCAGTAAGCGACAGGATAATTACCTTCCCAACCATCAGGATCACCGCCAACAATCCATGTGGGATTACCAATCTGCCACCCTGGTTCCCAATAAGTACGATAATCTTCTGCCTGCCCGATGTCGATATAGGCGATCACCAGCTTACCGGCATCATGCATCGCCGCTATAGCAGATGCCATATCATAATGTGTACTGTAAATTTCTGTTATCACAGGGTCAATCACCACCAGGTCATAATCTGAGGCAATAATCTGTTCCATAATGGTATCGATATTTTCATCCACTGCCAGATAATAAAACCACTGATCTACGTCGGAAAGTGTATCATGCACGGTAAAGCTAAAAATGAACATAAAGACTAAATATATTAATAACATAACGATTTAACCTAATTTCACACATTTTTGTAAATTTCCTGTGGATAGCACAAGACATTCTAACCTTAACTATACCGTAAGTAGGACATGAAGGGGACTAAAATGCGTTATAGTAATGTTGTTTAATGGAGATAATCTTCATAAACCGTTATCATGTTGTTTAAATGACGGTTTTTCAGAAAGAAAGTTCCTATTATGTCTGATTCGGAAATTAATTATCCAGATGTTTTTGGGTATATCACGGATGTAGAGAGATATCATGTTGGTCCGGTTCAAGTTGCCTTAGCAACACGTCCACGAAATGTGCAAGCTGGACGGCAATTTGAAGTGATTCTGCTGATTCAAAACGCTACCGATGCAAAGGTCGATGTCACTGTCTCGTTAGAAGCCCCATCTAAAGACCATGAGGGTAAAAAAGGTCGCTTTATTAGTAGTACACAAAAACTTGTGGTCAGCGTAGAACCAGCAGAAGTCGGCTATGCCTTGATTCCTATGTCAACCATGCCAGATACAGCGGTTGGCAGTGACTATATGATTGGGGTGGACATAAAAGCAAAAACGTTAAGCAAAGGGAAACAAGTGCGTGCTGCTAGTGGTGGCGGCTTCTTTCATATTGACAAGGTTAATCCCGCTAACCGTGAAAAAATTGAAGAATTGAAAAAGTTACGTTTCACTAGTCGAAAGCGTGGCGGATTATTTAGTGGTAATGTATTAGAAACGCCCGTCTCAGTTCTTCCTGGTAAAATCGCATCTCCACTTGATCTTAAACCTGGATGGGTCAGTTTATGGACATTAGACGCTCAGGATGATGTTGAATTATTGCTAGATAAATACGGTGAAATTATGCGGCTACGTGTTTTGCCGGCATTAAAAAAAGAAGCCATTTATCCACTCATGGTCAAAAAAGTTCATGAGACATTTAAGAAAGCCGGCTATCCGCTTAAAAAACCGGAAGTAGAAGCCATTGCACGGTTGTTAACCCTGATATTAGATTTTGCAACAGGTAAATCTGGCGCAACAAATGCCGGACGTTACGATGTCATGACGACGCTCAAAAACCGTGAACGCGATAAGGCAAAAGCGCAAAAGGCACGTCTGATTGATGATCTAGCTGTAGAAACAGTATTACCTTATTGGGCTGTCGGTTTTATGCGGTTAATTGCCAAAGATGAACGTGTGAGTCACGTTCCAGTTAAGGCAATCCCTCACTTTTTATTTGATGATCTGCTTAAGGATGCCATGATCTATGGCTTTAAACTTGTGGAGCGTGACGGTGGACAAGACTTAGGAACAGAAGAAGAAATGGAACAATTTGCTGATCTTATCATTGAGAAGCTCAGCAAACGTGGTGAGATTAACTTCAGTTATGCTTATCTACCGCTTGTGATGGCAGGATTAATCGTGACAGATCAAGTCTTGATGCCAGATGACAAACTCGGCGACATTATGCAAGAGCTACGGTTCTTAATTGATGAACGCTACACTGAACACAATGAAGATAATGATGCTGTATTTGATATGGCAACTTTCATCTTAGAACAAACGTTAAAGAAGTATGGATTTTTAAATAACCGATGAAAAACCTACAACCAATTTACCCAGATGTTTTATCAACAATTACTGGTGGTCCAAGGATCAACCTAGGGTTGTTAGAGTGTGCAGTAGGTCTTTATCCACACATGGCTTATATCAATCAACCCTTTGAGTTGATTGTCATCTTACAAAGCATGGTAGACCAACCTTTACCGGTAAAAGTCAGCTTGCGGTTGCCAACCACAGATCAAAACGGCAATGTGGTCTTGATTGAAGCGGCAAAGCAACAGGTGGCATTTAATATGAATCCAGGTGAGGTTGGTGTATTACGGTTCCCCATGATTGCACGTCCCCCAACAAAAGCCAGTCAGGACTTACCAATCAAGGTTGCTATTCGGTATAAAGAAATTACAGGACAACGGATACGTCCACCAGGGGGCGGAGCTGCGCCAACGATTCTAAGTGTTTCCCCATTTAAAGTGCAAGCTCTTAAAGAAACTCATTTTATTGACCACAAATGGGATGAATCGACTGATATCCTAACGGTCAAACTTAACTTAGCTGCTAAAACCATGCCCGGAAATCCCGCTGTGCCCAAAGTAAAATATGAACCGTTGTGGACACAAGCAGAACATAAGCAAGAAATTGAGCTAATCAAAGCACATTATAATGAAGCACTAGAGCTTGCTAAACCTGGCGCAATGGATAAGCTATTTTATAAAATGCGTGAAGTCGTCACCGAGCGATTTGCAACACGAGGTATGCCGCTACATCCTGGTGAAGCAACGGCTATCGCAAAAGTCATGACGTATACTGTAGAAGATGCCCCAACCAAAGAACAAAATGTCATCCTTGAAAACACGCGATGGTTCCGCGCATTGTGTTATGTGCTGACAAACGATGCTGCCACACACGACCTTGATCGAGATGAGCTGCTCAGTCAGCATATTTTTAACGAATTGCTGTATGATGCCATTATGATAGGGTTTCATATTTTGGAATATCATGTCACAGAAGACCTAGGAAGCATGGGAGAACGAGTTAATTATGCTAATCAGGTACTCACATGGTTTGGTGGGCATGGTGATGGTGATTTAACATATATTTATCTGCCACTTGTATTAGCAGGTGTAGCTATTGGGCGCACTGTTGGGCGCGGGGCAGATTCATCTCCTTGGGATTTTCATGATCAGCTTATCGAAGCATATAATGGACGGATTCGCTTAGCCGATGATAATAGCAGTATCGTTTTTGATTTGCTGATGGAGTTATTGCAAAACTATGCTAGTAAACTTCGTGCAGCTAGAATTGAACGTCCCATCCGTGATGAAACATCTCTGCCAAACAAACCCATCACAGAAATTAAACGCCCATCAGAATTTACCGATAAGCCCAAATCTCAAATTCGGCGACTGAACAAAAAATAATCCCCATTGACATCAAACGATTGCGAATTATAATCAGTTCTGAATAGTCAATAATGACTAATCAGGATTGATTATGAATCGCGAATTGTTGCTACTAGGTTTGCTTCGACACAAAGACATGCACGGGTATGAATTACACGAATTCATCAACCGAGACATGGCTTTTTGCACGGATATCAAAAAACCAACAGCCTACAACATTCTGCAAAAAATGGCTGAATCCGGTTGGGTTACTGAAATAGAAGAGCAAGACGGCAACCGCCCCCCGCGTAAAGTCTACCAAATAACATCAGAGGGTGAACAGGTATTTCAGAAGTTGCTTCGGGAAAATCTTCAACAACATCATCAAGCCCGTTTTACGGATGACATCGGTCTGGCATTTATTGATGCAATTCCAAGTGAGGAAGCAATCTTGCTGCTAAAAAAGCGTCGTGCCATTTTGCAACACGAATTTGATGTACTTAATCGTCCACACAGCAAAGCACATAGTCGCGGTGGTATGAAGCTTATCTTAGAACACCAACGCCGTCATCTTCAAGCAGAAATCGAT
This sequence comes from Chloroflexota bacterium, assembly GCA_003696565.1. GTDB lineage: Bacteria > Chloroflexota > Anaerolineae > Aggregatilineales > Phototrophicaceae > DAOTWY01. The sequence goes on along the minus strand of RFHA01000466.1, from coordinate 1,610 downwards.
TGGTTAGATGATGTGATCACTCGTTTAACAAAAGAGGACATTTAAAACAATGGAAGAAACGTTAGACTTTAAGCGTGTATTGCCGATATTTGTAATTGTTTTAGTAGAAATGTTGGGGTTAACAATCATCATTCCATTGTTACCTTTATACGCCGGGTCTTTTGGTGCAAATGAGGTTGTCATTGGTATGTTGGCAGCCGCTTTTCCATTGATGCAACTCATTGGTGGTCCACTATTAGGTAGTCTATCGGATCGCTATGGTCGCAAACCAATTTTGTTATTTAGTCAATTTGGAACATTAACAGGCTTTCTGCTACTCGGTTTTGCTAATTCGCTTATTATGCTGTTTATAGCCCGTGTAATTGATGGACTATCTGGCGGTAATATTGTTGCAGCACAAGCAGCGATTACTGATAGCACCACAGAAAAAACACGCGCTCAAGGTTTAGGCTTAATTGGTGCGGCGTTTGGGCTAGGCTTTACAATCGGACCAGCTATTGCTGGCATTGCATTAGTATTGACTGATAACAATTATCATGTTCCAGCATTTATTGCTGCATGTTTCTCTATTATTTCGATTATTCTCACATTCACCTGGCTAGAAGAAACATTACCAGCAGATAAACGCGGCACACAGAATCAAAAACGCGGCTTGCAATATTTAACGAAGCTCAAGCAAGCTATGAGTTATCCATTTGTTGGCACGCTGCTTGTTTTGATGTTTATGCAACAGCTTGTTTTCTATGGTTTTGAAAATTTAATGCCCATTTTCACGCTTGATCGCCTTGGACTTAACGCAGCCGGTAACACTGTTTTATTTGTGTTTATCGGGATTATTTTGATTATGGTACAAGGGAAATATATCGGTCCATGGAGTCGCCGTTTTGGAGAACGGAAGCTTATCATTGGTGGGTTAGGGATGCTAGCTTTTGGTATGATCATAACTTCTGTTACCCCACCCCAAGCTGTTCCCTGGTATGATCGTGATGCAATTTTGGAAGAACTCAGCCAACAAAGCCACCGTCAAGCCACACCTGTTGATTTACAATTAAACATTCCAGATGGCAATGAGCGCGGAGCTTTCGGTATAGCCTGGATACTCATTGCGCTGGTTCCAACAACGGTAGGGGCTAGCTTGCTAATGCCTAGCATCAACAGCCTGATTACACAACAAGTCAAACGAGAAGAAACCGGAAGCATCTTAGGGATTAGTTCCGCATTAGTTAGTCTTGCCAATGCGATCGCCCCTATGCTAGGTGGAACACTATTTTTAGTGGCAGGGTCTACCATACCATTCATGTTGGGAGGATTTATTCTCGCCGGATTGTGTGTTTTTGCATTAAATAACCTAAGAACAAAGACGACTCAGGTAACAACAGGGTAAGCAGGTATTTTAGCCAACGTTATCATCCGCATCCTGGCTTGGTGGTGTATAAGTACCCGGACGACGAAACCGATAGTCATCAGGTAATGTCGATGATTCGATCCGCTGGCTGGCACGTGGTGCAATAACAAATGCAAATAACAGCAAACCAACAATTGCCATAACCAGCACAGCCGTAAAACCACCTATCATCGAGACGATTAATCGCTCAAGTATGTCTTGTTGT
>RFHA01000465.1 GCA_003696565.1 Chloroflexota bacterium | reverse complement strand
TGTTTTGACGCATGTTCATAACGGCGAGGAGTGTAGCATAGGGGTTACATATGGTCAACAGATTGAATTTAAGAGTTGAGCTTTGACTGTTTTTTATAACCAATGATGGCTATGCTCATGATGAGAATTGTAAAAAGGGTGAAGAATAGATACCAATTATTTGTTTGGATGTTGAACCTTTGCAGGGATACGGCCGTTGGCGCACTGGCCGGCGAAATTCCAGAAGACCGCATACCTGTGAAAACCAATCCTTTGGTAAAGGAAGGGGGATACCCCCTGTTTCCTGAAACAGATGGCCAATACTCCGAAACATAATTGTAAGTGGAAGTGGTAATGACAAGGATTGTCATTCGACTGGCAGGAGGAATACCAATACCAGAAAACGGAATTTTATACTCCGTAGCAGATCCATTGGTGCAATAATTTGTTCCAGATGGCGGGGTGGCAGAGTTCCAGGTGCCAGTGGTTCCCTTTTTGTATGAACTGGTTGATGATGTTGCTATAAAGGCGTGTTCGTAACCAGGATTTGAAGAGGGAGCAGGGTAGCCGGTTGGGTCAAAACCAGGGTAACCTGTGCCTCCGCCTGAGGCAATAGCATAAGTACCATAGGGAGAGGTGTTGCTTCCTCCATTGGTCGTGTCAATCATGACAATGCGGTTACTTTGAGTTGATTTGATGCCAATATAGAGGTAGTTTGCGTCCCAGGTGATGTATAGTTCATCTCCAGAGGACATCCCGCCAGCGGCCATTTTTTCGTCAGCTTGCCACTCAGTGCCAATGTTGATGTTGCAATCAATGGTTACAGGGCTGCCGGTTGTTGCAGCGGCGATTTTAATTTGGTGAAAGAACGAAAATAGAAGAAGGGTGGCCACAAAAAGGGCAGCCACAATTGGTGTCTGTGTATTTTTCTTTGTCATTTCTTCCTCTTGTGTTTTAGTTGGTTGTGTTTCCCCAATGCTTTTGGATATTGACGATTTTAGTGATTTGAATGTGTTTGAAATGATGCTTTGGTCATGTACGGCCGTTTGGTAACAGGTATAATGTTGGCGGTGGTACAACGAGTAAAAGGTTGGTGT
>RFHA01000082.1 GCA_003696565.1 Chloroflexota bacterium | reverse complement strand
TGCCGGATGATGCGATGCTTGGTTTGTTTGATCTGGTCTCGATGCGACCTAGTAGCTTGGTGGAAAATGCGGAAATCACAGCGGCGGCATGGTGGCAGGGAGATCATCCCAAACATGGACGGTTTTATTTACCCGTAGGAATGCAGTATCGGATACCATGATGAGTGAAAAACGGTTATATGCCATTGTGTTACGCCTGGCGGCGATGCGGCGTGGTGCGTTGCCAAGGGATCATGGGGATCAGGCGCGGGCGGCATTATTAAGCCTGATTCGTGAGGGGGACTCGCCACTGGCGAAATTCCTGCATGACGAAAATATCGCCAAACCTTATACTATCAGTCTGGTGAAGGGTGGCAAACGTGGCAAGGATGGTGCGTCTCATTTTGGTGATGGGGATACAGCGGATTGGCGGTTTACCCTGCTGCTTGAACCTGCCTTTGAGGCATTATGGCGCAAGTATCTCTTAAACAATCGACTGCCGCATGTGCGGATTGGCTGGATGCACTTTGCTGTGGTTGATGCGTTTGTTTCTGGTTTTGGTCATGCCGATAGTGGCAACATCAGCGTGGATGAACTGATAGATCGCTGGACAGTGCCGCCAGATGAGTTATCCCGCCGGATTGTGCTGGATTTCCAATCGCCAACCGCATTTAACCTGGGGCAGGATCGTGAGACGAAGACATACCGTATTCGCTCTCATCCAGATGCGCGTACACTCTTCAGCAGCCTACGAAAGCGATGGGTCAAGCTGGGGGGTGCAGATGCTGGCGATGAATTTGACGAGTGGGTGTCTCAGTCGGTTGAACAGGATGCTTTTCATGTTCGCACACAGAAGGTTCGGGTGGAGCGGCGACCGATTACGGGTTTTATGGGGCAGGTGGCGTATACGGTGCATGGGCGGGATTTAAGCTGGTTGCCGTATCTTCATTTGCTGGCTGCCTTATCCTTCTGGACGGGTGCAGGCTATCAGACCACGCGGGGCATGGGACAGGTGCGTAACATAATGACTTAACCCCTCTCTTTGCAGGGGGGTGAATGCAGTAGGCTAGAGTTAACATGGAAATGGAGACCCTAGCCTATGGAAACCCCGGATTATCTTCCTCTGAGTTACTTAAATCAATTGGCTTACTGTCCGCGTCGCTTCTGGTTGATGTT
>RFHA01000464.1 GCA_003696565.1 Chloroflexota bacterium | reverse complement strand
TGGTCTATGCGGTGGTGATCGTCGGGTTGATCTCGCTGGGGTTGGCGGCGGCAGGTTAGGACTAAAGTCCTTCGTTTTGGCTTTACATTTTTTATATAATCTCCTTCATTGGCGATTTGGTCGGTGAGGGGATTTGTGATGCCAGCTAATGTAATCCAAGCCAATTATGAAACGCTCGACGAAATAGCGCGGTTGTTTAATCAGAACGCCGCAATGATTGAGCAAACGCTCTGGCGTATACGTGATATGGTGGAAGCACTTGCTTCTGATGGTTGGTGGGGAGAAGGCGCAGATGCCTTCTATGCTGAGATGGAAGATGAGGTGTTGCCGCAGGTACACCGCCTTAAAGCCGCGCTGGAAGACTCCGCAGATGTGACATTCCGCGTTTCGGAATTGCTTCAAAAGGCAGAAGAGGAAGCTGCTAACGGTTTTCAAGGACATGAGGCAATCATCACGCCCCAAGGTTTGACCGAAGCTGATTATGGCGGCGGCGGAAGCGGGGAATACACTGTTTCATACAATTATGATCCTACAAAAAGACCGGGTGGGATATTCTTCTTCAAACGACATCAAGTGAGACCATATCCCGGTATTATCAATCAGTTTAATGCGTTGGATGCCTATGTCCAAGCAGGAAACAGCTTACCGCAGTATTCTTTTATCGATTATTTTGGTACGCATGTTGATCGTGATGCTCGTATTAATGCTCGTATTTCATCCAGGCTACATCCTGAAGCGTATCTGCAAAATGAAGATGGTAGCCTGCAATTGGATGATGCTGGAAACCCAATTCCTAATCCGAATGTAACCATTGATAATCTGCAGATTACATCTTTTAACGTGGGTGATGATGGCAATATCTGTGGACCCATGACTGTTGCTGTTGTAGCTAATGCTATGTTGAGGCTTCGCGGTAACGATTTGATTCACCCTGGACAAGCTTTATCGGATTTGGTGAGCGCATGGAGTGACGATGGTAAAAAGGTTAATATTTTTCGTGATGGAGATAATGCGCTTTTGGGACAAGCTGTGCGTGACCCATCTGATCCAACGTTTATCATGGATATGTCACGGTTAGGTAGTATCTATGGCTTAGAGTCAAAATATGAAACTATCAATGAGTTGACGACCGAGGATGTAATTACATTTTTTGAAACAGAATTGGGAGAAGGGCGCGTGCCAATGGTACTAGTGAATATCGATTCAAATGGTATCGTCGCTCAAGAGCCGAATCCGGGTGCTTTAACTAATCATTATGTAGCTGCTACATCAATTCAAACTGCGAGTGATGGACAGACTTGGCTAGAGATTTATAACCCATATAACAATCGGATGGAATATTATCATATTGAGGATTTCCAGGCAGCTTTTGTTAACGGTAAGAACACGGCGATTTCTTTTACTAATCCTAATTATCAGTTGCCAGAGAACGCTCAGCCGATCAACCTAGCTGATTGGAATATTGTAGATGATCCGATTAATATCCCGAACCGAGGGGGGGGCGTGCCACAGTGATGCATCTACTGCTTGTGTTCTTGATGGCAGTCTTTATCCGCGCTGATGAAACGGACTCCTGGCTGGCTTGGTTTGATACTGAAGCGGAAGTCTGGCTCGCTACACCATTGAATGATATAACTGCTGAACCGAGAATGCTGGATTATCCACCATATCCATTACTATGGAGTGAGACCGGCATTGCATATGTGGATGATATGCAAAATCTGGTGATTGAGATTGACAAAGAAGTATCTTACCTGCTGGAAGATGCGGATGTTTGGGGGCAAGCATGGTCGCACGATGGGCGATTTTTTGCCTATGCCTATACAATGGGTGAGGTACATCAATTGGCAGTTTATGACCTGGCAACTGATGAGATAATTCCCTTGCTTGATCCGTTAACAATGTGGTCGGCATATATTGAATTACGCTGGTCTCCAGACGATTCCATTTTGGCGGCACGCCTTGCAGAACCTCCTATGCCGGAAACCGTGTTAATGATTAATACCGCTTGCCTGCGGGATGAAGATGCCTCTTGCTCATCTAGCCGTTTGTATGATCCAGCGGAAGATGAATCGTCTGGTGTATCGCTTCCTATTTGGCGAGACGATGCTATCTTATATGGCTGTTCTGGTCGGCTTTGCATCCTGGATGATCATGAACTACAAGTAGATGACATGGATTCGGGAGTTGGGCGTTTCCTCGGTGCAGTGTCGATTTCATTCGATGGCAATTTTGCTCTGATTAAAACACCGCAGGCATATCACTTAGTGGATGCATCTGGCACGGTGATTGCTGAATACCCACTAGAGGCGATGCCTTTTTTCTTGAAAGTATCTCCCCAGTCTAGCGATATTTATGCGCTTGTGCAGGAGTCTCAGGATCAGGTGCGGTTGTTATCGGTGGGGGCAGATGGTGTGCGAGAGGTTCAGTCTCTGTTGCTGACTGATTTTGCGGATTGTGATGTTGTAAATCCCTGTGGTATCTCGGATTTCAGGGTTACGCCGGATGGGTTGCTGGTGGTTGGATACTTCAACGGTATGAATAGTATTTATCGCATTCAGGATGAGACGGTGCAACTCGTTGAGCGTGCTGTCTGGAATGAAGGCATAGCACTATCGCCAGATAAGTCATCGCTGGCATATGTTGTGCGAGAAGCGGATGATCGATTTTCGATTTATGTGAACGACGGGCAGAATAGGTCTGTTCCCCTGACAGAAACCTCCCCTCAGCGTCAGTTCCGCCCGGTATGGGATCCGCAGAATGAATGGATTCTATTCTTTACGATTGAGTTGGAAGATAGCAAGGAAGTCACTAACCAGATTTATCGTGTAGCCCCGGACGGTGGTGCGGCGGCTTATGTAAGGGATGGTTTGCTGCCAGTATGGTCGCCAGATGGTGAGTGGATTGCATACTGCTCTGGAACACGGACAGACTCAACCGTCTTTATTATGGATCGTGATGGGGAGAATCCCCGGCAACTCACAACTGAGCCGCAGATGTGCTATGATCTTCTGTGATCGCCGGATGGGCAATCTATCCTGTTATCGGATACTCATAGCCTGACAGTGATAGACATTAGCACAGGTGAGTTCACAACACGCTTTGTTTCGGATGAAGATGATGTGCTGATCACAGATATTACATGGTCAGATAACAGGATAGCGTTCGTCTATAATTATCAGCTTTATGTGATGGATGTTTCCAGCGGAGAAATATCTGTCCCGCTGCCGGATTCCTATGTGCTCGCGATCCAATAGGTGGGTGATATGCGAATGATGATCCTGGTTCTGATGTTGCTTTCGGAGTGTGGTTGGTTGGCTCCTGGTCGCAGCCAATTGCATGAGACAGCGGAAGCTGTTTTTGCTGAAGG
>RFHA01000463.1 GCA_003696565.1 Chloroflexota bacterium | reverse complement strand
TGGTTTCTTCCATAATACGATTCATCGCACGTTGAATATCAGCTAATTCTTGAACAGGGTTCCAGCGGATCATTGTTGCCATTTTTACATCTCCTTGTTGCCTAAACCGTTTATTTACACCTTAGACTATACGGCGGAAATGTATGAAAAATTTATGCGTTGCGTAAAAAAATTATCGGAAAAACATCGAATTTTTATTAGAGGGATTGTATTTACGAATGCAAAGGGCATTCTCATCCCCCCAACATCAATACCAATGACGTAATCCACCACGCTCACTGTGTGACAGTCACCTTGCTTAAACCACGCGGCTTATCTACAGCATAGCCACGCACCAATGCCTGCTGCATAGCAAAGACCTGCCCAGGAATCACCGTCACAATTGGAGAAACCCATTCGGGCACAACGGGGACACGCATCTGCTGTAAGCCCATTGCCAAAACCGTCTCATCATTACTGATGATAAGCAGTTCTGCCCCGCGTTCTTTCAGCTTATTGATTAAGTCTTGTACATTGGGTAAAACAACGCCTTGTGGTGCGACAATCACCATCGGAAAGCCTTGCCCAACGGTTGCAATAGGACCATGGCGGAAATCTGCTTCGCTATAGCCTTCACCGGTGATATAACACAATTCTTTAACCTTCAGGCTGATCTCAAACGCTGTTGCATAGTTATAACCGCGTCCAATTGTGGCAAACTGGGTCATATAACGATAGCGATCCGCCCAATTGGGGATATCTGCGGAATAATCCAAGGTGGTTTGGATCGAACGAGGCAAATCGGCTAAAACCGCCCGCATGGCATCGTTTTCAACCAGTTCAGCCACTAATAACGCAATCGTCATCAACTGTGCTGTATAGGTTTTTGTCGCCGCGATGCTAATTTCTTCCCCCGCCATCAAATCAATATGATATTGTGCGGTTTTTGCCATCGGCGATTCAATATTATTGGTGATTGCTAATGTTAGTGCGCCCTGTTTATTGGCATCTTCCAACACACGCCGCACATCCTCAGCTTGCCCACTTTGAGAAATCCCAATCACCAAGGCACGCTTCAAAGTGGGTGGTGTTTGATAAAGTGTATGCAACGATGGCGCACTTAACCCAACACTCAACCCTGCCTGCGCGCCAAACAAATATTGGGCGTATCGTGCTGCGTTGTCGCTCGTCCCACGGGCTGCAATGACAACAAATGCCGGATCAAACGCCCGAATTGCCGCCGCAATCTGCTTGATATTGTCCCGTTCTTCCTGATATAACCGGGCAATTACCTGCGGTTGTTCGTTGATCTCTTTTTGTAAAAACATCAATTATTCATCTCCCTGTTTCGGTAAAATCATTTAGATCATGCCATACCACACGTCCACCCACCATCGTCAGATGCACGTTGAATGCTCTATCAACTAATACAAGATCAGCGTCTTTACCGACCGTGATGCTGCCTTTACGATCAGCTAAATGAATGGCACGGGCAGGCGTGAGGCTAGCGCAAGTTGCTAATTCCACCAAACTACAACCAGTAAATTGCTGAAAATTCCGTACAGCGACATCCATTGTCAGCGTACTGCCTGCCAGCGTGCCATCCTCCAAATATGCTGCATCCTGCACCGTGACGGTGCGCCCATCTTGTAGATATTGTGTTCCCTGTGGCAGCCCAGCCCCACGGACTGCATCAGTAATCAAAATTACACGGTCAGCCCCTTTAACACGATACAATAATTTCACCATTTGCGGATTCACATGCACGCCATCGGCAATCACCTCACACCGAATATCATCAATTAGCATGGCAGCACCAACCGTGCCCGGTTCCCGGTGATGAAGCCCACGCATGGCATTAAACGTATGTGTGGTTTGCGTGATTCCGTGTGCCGTCAGCATCTCATCGAAGGTGGCATCGGTATGCCCAGCAGAAACTGTGATTCCTTGTTCCAAACAATAGGCAATTAATTCGCGGTTGGCTGGTATCTCTGGGGCGATTGTGATCAGCCGGATGCTCCCTGTTGCTAGCCATTCTTCAAATTCTGTTTGATCTGCTGGGCGAATGTCGCCAGGATTTTGTGCGCCAGGTCTTTTTGGGCTGATGTAAGGACCTTCTACATGCGCGCCCAAAATCGTCGCCCCATTTAACGCTTGATCGATTAAGTTAGCGATATTTTTTAGTGCGTTGGTGATGGGTGCGCGTGCTGCCGTCCAGGTGGTTGGTAAAAACCCGGTAACTCCGTGGCGTGCATAAAATGCGCTCAATTCTTTTAAAGCGTGGGGCGTGCCATCCATGGCTTCAAAATGATTACCGCCATGCACATGCAAATCAATAAACCCCGGCATCAATATCATATCTGGCGCGTAGATATCCGCTTGAATTCCTCCTGTACCAATTTCTGTAATCGTTCCATTTTCAACCCGTACCCACCCCGGGGAGATAACATCCTCTTGCGTTACAATTTGTGCAGTGATTAGCATTCATAACACCTAACATGCCTCTAATTTCTAATAAGATTACACCCGCCTTTCTCTGATTACAACATTTCTTATTGTGTTTGCAGTGTGCCTGGGGGATAAATCCCATTATCCCGTGCAAAGGCTTAGTCATGCTGGATATAACCAATTCACACCACATTCACACTTTTCTGGTATGCTTTACTTTGCCTCTTTCTTGCTATATGTGTTTGTTGATGATGAGGGACATGGCACATGCTATGTCCTTCTAATCATCTTGTTTTTGAGATATGACTTTTGCGTCAATTACCACCCGCTAAAGCGTGTGGCTTGCCCCTGACTCCGAGGAGTCGGTGCTTAAGGGACGATTGACTTGCGTCCCATCGTCACAAAGTCCT
>RFHA01000462.1 GCA_003696565.1 Chloroflexota bacterium | reverse complement strand
ATGAGCGAAAAGTTGCCGAAAAATGCTTTTTGATCTGTTATCTTGAAAGCGTGGATGAAAATAATGACAAAGTTTACGCCTATTTTAATGTACGTTTTGACCGTCTCAAAAATTTGATGGATAAACTCACAGAAGCACAACCGTTTGATTTATCACGACATGTGACAATGGTTCTTAGCGGTCATGGTGATGTGACAGAAGATGCTCGTGAAAAACTAAGACGAGATTACTTGTTTGGAGAATACAATACACATGTTCGTATCTTCCCGCCGTTGCAGGATGTAACCGGCGATAAACCAACAACTCATAAAACCCCGCCACGTAGAACAGGTCCTTATGTAGAAATGACACGCTTTACTAGTTTTCAGATTGGTACATTGGCGGTTTTTGGGTTGGAAGATGAAACCTTTATTAAGGGGTTAGCCTATAAAATGACACGGTTAAGTGATCAACCCACTAAGCCAGTTTTATCGCATATGGGGGAGGAAGTACCGCCGTGCCCACCAGATGGCAAACTTGATCTAGAATCGCTTCCGTTTCATCAGCTTATGTTTTCCGCGGAGGAAGTGCGGCATTTGGATAAGGCTTTTTCTATTGTACGAATTTTCAGCCACGATAGTGCTGGTAATCCTGTTTATGCGTATGTGAATGTGCGCGGAGACCGCATTGAAAACTTATTAAAACAAGGCAGTAATGACAATGCCTTTAATGTTTCACAATTTTCAACGTTAGTGGCAAATGGGGAGGGTTTTCCTACACCAGACGTTGAACAAAAATTGTTAAATGACTATCTTTTTGGTGATGATTGCTTGGTTGTGCGTATCTTCCCGCCGTTGAGTGATGTCACATAACGACCATGCTAGAATAGATTGTATTTGGCGGATAGCAAATATCCGCCTTTGAGTTGAAAATATTTACTACACAGAATATATCTTTTGTGTAGTAATTCATTAACGCCACAAATGTGGATGCCCGAGTAATGGTAGTAACACCACGACGATGGAGGTCAAACACAATAGCTAGGTGGGAACGGCGAAATGGCTAATTATCCCTTGGCAACATTAGGATAATCCAATTATCTTTAAGGAGCATATTATTCTGAATAATAATTGAAAAGGCTTTCAATGATAGAGCGCAAACTATACTTAGTACGACACGGTGAACGATTGGATTCAGTTGATCGTACGTGGCGAGGTGAAAAATATAACCCACCTCTCAGTGATACAGGACTACAACAGGCACACTTGCTTGGCGATCGTTTAAAGAGTTCGCCTATTGATCTGATTGTATCATCGCCTTATTTACGAGCATTACAAACAGCCAATGCGATCGCACAAGCACGCCACCAACGGTTTATCGTTGATGAAGGGGTTGGGGAATGGCAAGGTAAATCAATGATGCCTCAATGCCCTACCCTCACGCCGCCAGAGCATTATAAGGACGATTTTCACTTAATGGATTTAAGCCATCAGTCAGAAGTATCGCCTATTTGGGGCGAAAGTGTGGCACAAGTGTTTGAGCGGTATCAAAAAGCAGTCAGTGCGTTATTAAAAAAATATGACGGGAACATCCTCATTGTTGGGCACGGACGTACTGTTACTGGTATTGCACACGTTTTAACAGACAAACCGGAAGCGTATTTTCAATATCACCTTGCTGGGCTAACTGTGCTTTGCTTATCAAATGGCAACTGGACAATTGAATTGAATAGTGATACTGCTCATTTGGCACAGTCTATTGAACCCTATCGGGTTTAAATTAAATGGGCGCATGACAAGTGCCATGTGCCCATCGTCATGCTATCGTGGCAAGAGTTCTACTACGCTAGGATCAATCTGAACAGCACAATCAAGATACAATCCAAAATAACTTCGTGGATCATCTACCAATGGATCAAATTCTGGAATACCAGCCACACATTCTTGAAAAGCAACTGTGAATAACTCTGCTTGCTCTAACTCCGCCTCTAAGTCTGTGCCATCTTTCAACACATAGGTATCAAACACACGGTTGAGCCAAATGGTATCTACCAAACTACTGCCTGCGCCAAGTTGTCCCTGTGATGGAAAGACAACAGTATCCGGTTGTTGTAGGATAGTATCCATCTGGCGATAAAATGCCGCGGCGTTTTCACCTTGAGTGGCTGCAACTGCATCAATCAATGTGCGATTAGCTGGCATACCTTCCACAAGATCAGGCGATTGTGTCATGGCAGAAATTAAACGGTAACAAGCATCTGTGTAGTTCGTTGTTGCACTAATATATGCCGCACCAATATCATATGATACAGCAGTGTATTGTGTTCCACGGGGATATGGCACAAGTGGGTCTGTATTTTCTGATACATTACCATCATTATCAAATCTACCGCGCCCACCGCCAAATCCCAGCCCGTTGAGTGTTTCAGTATAGATCGGCACTTCTGCTTCACCACCAATAACAAAAAATGTCCGCGTGGCATTAGCTAAGGGGGTGTAGCTAATTAATCCTTCCCGTGCGAGATCTAACACTTGCCGAATAGCTTCTATGGTTGTTGGGTCAGTAAAATTGGGTTGAGGGGGAGATTGGCTATAATCAAACGGCACACCACCATATGCGGCTATGAGATTCAACAGATAACTATTACCGAATCCACGTGAAACAAATGGTGGTTCATCCCCTGTGATGGACTTTAATGTGCGTAATACCAGTTCAAAATCGGAAACAGTCCAGTTTTCTGGCATAAACGCACCGGCTTGCTCAAACATCGCCGGATCATAACGCAACGCTTCTGGCGATAAACTAATCGGCATAGCCCAGGTTTGATCATTCCGTTGTAATTGACTAAACACATTAGTGACAAAATTGGATGGGACAAATGATGTATCTGAGGACATAAGTGGATCAAGGCTACGAAGGGTTGCCAAGTCAGCATCTGGTACGGCGTTTGATGGCAGATAGAAACAATCATAGCGTGCTGCCATTTCATCAGCACTACGTGGAAAAGTCGCATCGAACACCACCCGCCCTACTTCCGCATCTCGCGCTGAAAACTCTGTCAAGAACGATTCCCATGCGTCTTGATTTGGCAGCGGTGTAATAAAAGAAGCGACACCGAAGTTCAGGCTGATTTCTCCGGGAGCTAATTCAACCAATTCTGGCGGTGTATTGACTACAATCGGAAGCGTATCACGCCGGGCATCAGCACTGAGTAGGCGTTCTAAAATCTCTGATTGCACGGTATCTAATGCCTCACGCAAACCAATACCTTGATCCGCTGCACGATTTACCGCATCATTCAAATAGATTGCAAAGCGCAACTGAGAGGCAGGGAATGCCACTTGTAACGCTTGATCAATGAGAGCATCCATTTCTGGCGATGTGTTTGCCCCACCAAAGCGAAAACGCCCAACACCGGTTTGCACCCCTTCTAAGCTGATCCGTGCTGGGCGGCTGCCAAAATTCAAGCTGGCTACTTCAGGGCTTTCCGTCAAAAACCGAGCGAGTCGATATGCAGCATCTGGATAGCGTGTGCCACTGCTGATAGCATAACCATTTGCCACTGCTACCGAACGCCCACCAGGCAATAATGCTCCAGCCATTGTTGATTGCTCGCCAACACCCAATGTAAGATTGCCAAGTGTGGAGCGTGTTAACACCATTGGGGCTTGTGTTAAGTCGCCCTCAACCGGCACACCTAGCATCCCATCATTTCGTAGATCAAGCCATGTTTGTAAAACAGCTTCTAAATCCGTACCACTGAAATCTGGTTCACTTGGTATGACGGTTTCATCATAAACGCCGCGTCCTAACGCGCTGATGAATAATGCTTCTGTCCCCCCAACAAAACTGATGAACCCAGCCGATGTCATGTTACCGTTGGCATCAAATTGTGCTAAACGGCGAACAGCATTGGCAAAATCATCTAATGTCCATCGCTCATTGGGGTACGCTAAGCCGGCTGCATCAAACGCTGCTGGGTCATAATTTAATATCAGTACATCAATCCCAGAAGGCAATGCCCAGTGCCCACCATCCCACTGAAATGATTCCCATGCTGCATAATAAAAATCTGCTGAATTTAACAGGTTATCACTACGAATTAATGGGGAGAGATCGAGAAAATAACCACTACGAGTTGCCTCTGGCGTAAATGTATTTGTATCAACCGCTAAGACATCAGCTGAAGTGGCATATGCCAATAAATCGTCTAAATAATCTTCAATGTCATCGGCAGGGTTGGCATCTGCACCGAATCCCCCGCTGGTAACAAGATGGACTTGAACATCCGGGTTTTGTGCTTCAAATGCTGGGATGATCGTCTCTTGATACTGGTCTTCAAAAAATTCAGGAACAACGAGTGTTATGATTGTTGGTTGCGCTTGTGCGGAAGATATTATGGTATACAGCATTGCCACGACAATCCATAATCGTTTCATCCAAACCTCCATATTAAAAACCACCGACATAATTGTGCGGTGATGGTTAGAATTACATTGTGATTATTATGGCAAAAGAGCGTTACAAGTGTGTTGAAAATGGATTACAATTTCTTAACCGCTGGATAAGCGATAACCAATACCAGGCACGGTAAGAATGAGTTGAGGTTGACTTGGATCCGCCTCAACTTTTTCCCGCAGGCGGCGGATATGGACATTAACTGTACGTTCGTTTTCAATTTCGGCAGTGTATCCCCATACAGCATCAAGAATTTGTTGACGAGTCAGTGCTTGGTTAACGTGTTGTGTTAAATATGCCAACAACTTAAATTCTGTGGGGGTGAGATTTAGGATTTGATTACCCCGCCAAACTTGCATACGTGTTCGGTCAATCACGAGGTCTGCCACATACAATACATCACTTTCCACATTGGCAAATTCCCCATAAGCACGGCGGAGTAATGCCCGAATCCGTGAACGTAATTCATTGAGGCTAAACGGTTTGGTCATATAATCGTCTGCGCCCATTTCTAACCCTAAGACTTTATCAATTTCCTCCCGGTTGACTGTGAGCATCAAAATGGGTTGATGAAGCTTGAGGGCACGCATTTGCCGGCAAAAATCAAAACCAGAGCCATCTGGCAAGCGTACATCTAGGATAACTAAATGAGGATTGTGTTGCCTTACAAAAGCGATGCCTTCTGTGCCTGTTGCTTTCCAAGTTAGACGATAACCTTCTCGTTTTAGTCCTTCCTGAAGGCTTTCTGCAACAGCTGGATTATCTTCAACGATGACGACGTGTGCGTTGTTCATGGTAGACCTGTTGATACATCGCAACAACTTGATCTTTGATCTTGTTAAAATCTAATCGTTTGCGTGCAATTTGTTGATTGCGTTCTGCTGCACGATCAACTAAAGCATCATCTGTTACAGCACGGCGAATGGCTTGTGCGATCTCATCTACATTACGCTCATCTTTAATGATGAT
>RFHA01000461.1 GCA_003696565.1 Chloroflexota bacterium | reverse complement strand
TGTTGCATTGCGGATACACCGCCCTGGGCATAAACCGCTCAAATGGATTGAATCTGAGCAAGTTTGGCTGCGTTTTCTTCATTCATGCCATGCGCCCACATTCAATGTCCCCAAACCACTTGATGGTATTTATATCGGCGCATTAGCCGGTGTGGATGAAGCAGTATATGCCACGGCTTATCATTGGATTGCCGGGACAACACAGCAAATAGAAGACCTCACGCCAGACGCGCTTTATCGCATTGGTCAACTGGCAGCACAGCTTCATACCTGTGCAGACCAGTTCACACCACCGGCTAATTTTGAGCGTCCGCGTTATGACTGGGATGGCTTATTTGGTGAGCAATCCCCTTATCATCCGGGTGAGGCGGGCATGCGACTGTTTACCGATCAGCAGCTTCAAATCATCCAGGATGCAACGCAGACCATCCAGCAAGCAATGGCACGCCAAACACACCAGTTTGGGATGATCCACGGCGACTTGATCGCCAAGAACATCCTGTTTGATGGTGAAGCGATTGGGCTGGTGGATTTTGATGACTGCGCATTTGGTTATTATCTTTATGACCTCACCCCACTGCTGTGGTTAAGCCGGGGAACAGCGCGTTATCTCACAATCAAAGAGGCTTTATGGGCGGGGTATACCGCAATCCGCCCCGCGGTAGATGCGACTGATCTGGATACATTTGTAGCGGCGCGTCATATCGCTTCTATTCGATGGGTTGCGAGCAATGCAGCACATCCATCTTTACGCGATAAGGCGCAAACGATCATTAACCAACGACTTGATGAGTTATTGATAGGGTTTTAGTTGTTTGTGGCGGGCTTATCTTACCCCACACCCAACAAGCCCGTATCTAAACAAAAAGGAAAAGATTTTTATCATGAGCGCGAATATTATCTCGATTGCTCAATTACAACAGCGTTATAGCGGCAGCTATCAGTTCACAATTACCCAAGAGCCTGATCTTGACTTCCGCAAATATTTAAAGCGTAAGTTATGCGATGTGTTACCCCCCGTCTCATTAGCGCATCCAGCAGACGCACACCCATTAGATATTAGCTTGGATGATTTAGAAGGGGATGTTGTGGCGGGTATTTCGGCAGTAACGTATCGTGGGACACTATACATTGATATGCTCTGGGTAGATGCCCCACTGCGTCATACTGGTATTGGGCATCGCTTAGTGCAAATGACAGAAGAACACGCGCGTCAGCGGGGATGCCGTCGCGCACGAATCAGCGTGCCTGGGCATACAGTCGCGTTTTTTGTAGGCACAGGGTATCGTATCAACGGCACCGTGCAACCCGTTGATGATCTATCCCATTCCGTCTTTTGGTTAACCAAAGACTTGCTCCGTTAGCCCCATACATGTGGGACGGTCATCGCATCGTCCCACATTAAGCATAAATGTGATACCATAACGCCACTAAAAACTGTGGTTATGGAGCGATTGATGACCCCCAAAGACTATCTTGAAACAATCGCAGAGGACTTAGCGGACCTCACCCGCGAGGAAAAGTTGCTAACCTTACGTGATTATGGTGAACAGTTACCACCGATGGACGACACACTAAAGACTGAAGAAAATATGGTGCCAGGCTGTGCCTCTGCAACGTATATTGTATGTCATCATAACCCGGATGGCACATTACACTTTATTGGTGATTCACAGTCATTTATCTCCAAGGGTTATATCTATGTGTTAACCCAGGCGTTTAATGGCTGTACCCCGCAAGAACTAGCTAATTCGCAAGACTATGTTCAAGCTTTTGCAGAAAAAACCGGAGTCCGGCTGAGTATGATTGCATCCCGCGCCAATGTGTTTGAGCGCATCTATCACTTTATGCAGATGAAAGCCCTGGCACAGTAAGAAAATTCGTTCTATGATGAGGGTAGAGTACAAAGCGGAGCAAAATCAATGACTAAAATTTTTATCTCTTATGCGCGGGAAGATGCTCGTGAAATTGCCCTCAAATTGCGGGATGATTTACAAGCTGCTGGGCATACCGTCTGGCTAGATACATCCGATATTGCAGCAGGCGCAAGCTGGTCGCGTGAAATTGAGCTAGCAATTGAAGATTGCACCATGATCCTTGCCCTGCTGAGTACCGCCTCTTATGTTTCAGAAATCTGCCGGGCGGAACAACTGCGCGGCTTGCGTAAAAACAAACGTGTGATCCCGATTTTATTGGAGCCAGACGTTGACCGCCCGCTATACTTAGAAAACCTGAACTATTTTGATTTCTCCAATATGGCATATTACATCGAGCATCTGGCGGATTTATTACACTTTATTGAAACTGGGGAGATGCCAACTTCTTTGGTCGATATGGGTGGTGAGATGCGCCCGATTTTCCCTCCCAAAGAGCGTACCGATGTGATGCCCGCGGTGAACATCACCCCAACGGGGCACAAGCGTGATGCCCGTGCTTTCCGGCGTTATATTGCAGATTTGCGCGCTGAACCCTGGTTGGCTGACCGCTATTGGTGGACATATTATCTATTTTACTTTGCTGATGTTCATGAAATCGTCAAACTATTGATAGATAACACACTTAAACCTGCCAGGGAGAAGCCAACCCCCAATTCCTGGGATCATCTAGTACGGCTTTACTTCCGTCCACGGACACCGGATTTATTCCGGCAAGAAGGAATCCGCCCAGAAGATCAGCTGCCAGATAACCACTGCCCGATTCCGGTTTATCTCCTATTTGACCTAGAAGCCGTCATCACATTGGCAGAGGCGCGGTTTAGCGAAGCCAGTTTGATGACAACCAAAAAGACCTATAGCTCTGCCTCGTCTTTTCGTGATCTCCCCTTTCATTTGATCTATCATGATAAATGGTTAAAACTAGAAGAGCGTGATGAGGTATTAGCCGCCCGCCATGCCCAGGTCATCTTACCGCATGAGCTGGATTTAACACGATATGTCCGGCATATCTGGTGTCGTTCCACCGCAGAATACGAGACGCTTTATTATCTCTTACCAGAAGAAGCACGCCTCCAATGGGGAGATAAAATCACCGCCCGCACGGATTATGAACTGTTCAATCGTCGATGGGCATATGTAGAAAAGACGGTACTTTCCGCAGAAGGCGCGTTATTTACATTTAATCAACGCCCCGAGTTTAAAAAAGAAGACCTAGGAATATTTGATGTTCGTGCCGAACTTATCATAAAAGACACATTACACCCCATCCACTTAGGTGAAATGTCAATTGAGCGCGATGTCGCATTAGATTTTTCGACATATGATACCGCTTCCGGTTATACTCTGCGTTTGTATTTAGACAATACGCTAGCGTATGCTGGGCAGTTGTATGTTCGATAAATCATTACGCGAGATTAAAGAGCGTGTGTTCACACCCATTGCGCAAACTACAGGTAAGGTCTTGCATCCAACCACGCTTTCGGTCATTGGGTTGTTGTTTGGTATTGGGGCGGGTTGCGCAGCCTGGGATGAATGTTATGCCCTAGGCTGTTTATTATGGGGCATCAATCGCCTGATAGATGGGTTGGATGGCACTGTCGCCAGGCTTCACAATAAGCAGACTGATTTTGGCGGCTATGTGGATATCTTGCTGGATTTTATCGTATATGCCTGGATACCATTAGGGTTCGCTTTTGGGGATGGCTCAGCGGATGCACTGCTGGCAACTGCCTGCCTTATCAGCGTGTTTTATGTTAATGCCGCTTCCTGGTCTGTTTTGGCGGCAATCCTTGAAAAACGCAACGCCGTAAAGACTCCACAGCAAACATCCATTGTTATGCCCCCCGGCATCATCGAAGGCGCAGAAACCGTGATCTTCTATACGGCATTCTTCCTCTTCCCACAAAAGTTGATATGGCTATTTGGAATCTTGTCTAGCTTGGTGTTGCTGACTGTACTACAACGGTTAATTTGGGCAAGGCGCAATTTATGATCTGGCGTGTTCGGTTGTGGGTTCAACAGCGGATTTTTCAGATTATTGCGGTATTCTTTTGGTTAGGCATGATTACCGCTATGTATACTTATATTGAAGCAAACAACCTAACCCTGGCACAAGTCATTGAGCAAATGGAAACCACCATGCGAGAGAACTGGTATGGTGTGCTGATCTTTTTATTTGTGATGATTGTGCTACGCCCGTTCACATTGATTCCGGCGTTGGTTTTGGCGGCATTAGGTGGGCGGGTGTTCGGGCTGTGGTGGGGATTTTTATGGGGGATGCTCGGTGCGACAATTTCCGCCATTGGTCCCTATTATTTTGGCTGGTTATTCGCCACCCGTGACGTGCCAGAGACCACCTTCACCACACCAGGAGTCCGCCGGATGATGCACAAAGCTGCGCGTTTTATGTATCGTAATGCATTTGCGTCGCTGCTGGCTCTGCGTTTGATTAACGCCCCATATGATATTGTCAGCTTTGTAGCAGGTAACCTAAAGTTACCTTTTCGCATTTTTCTTTTAGCGACATTTTTAGGCAACATTTCTAGCATTTACGGCTTTACGGCACTTGGCGCAGCGGTAGAAGGCGACATCACTGAGCAAAACTTTAGCCTGAATGCCGAACTGGTCTTTTCTTCTGTTGTTGTGTTATTGCTCAGTGCTGGCTTTGCCTGGCTTTTACGTCGCCGTCAACGCGCATTAGAACGTGCTGAGCGGGAAAAAATCATGGGCTAGCAACGCATCGTTATCATAGTTATACTCTGAAACGTTTCAAATAAATAAAGGGTTTACAAAAATGAGACGAATAGTCCTTTTAACGATCGTATTCATATTCAGCGTATCCAGTTGGGCACAAGTGGACGACCCCTCATCCGATGATGATTGGTGGGAAGGGCGTGTGTTTTATGAAATTTTTGTCCGTAGTTTTTATGACAGCGACGGTGATGGCATCGGCGATTTCCAAGGCTTGATCCAAAAGTTGGATTATCTCAATGATGGCGACCCCAACACCACAGATGACTTAGGTATCACGGGGATTTGGCTGATGCCCATTAACCCGTCCCCAAGCTATCATGGCTATGACGTAACGGATTATCGTGCAATCAACCCAGATTACGGCACAATGGCAGATTTTGAGGCGTTTTTACAAGCAGCACATGACCGTGGTATCGCCGTTATTATGGATATGGTGCTAAACCACACCTCCGTTGAACATGAATGGTTCGTACAATCACGGGCGCGGGTACCAACTTATGCCGATTGGTATGTTTGGGCAGATGAAGACCCAGGCTTCCGTGGACCAGAAAATCAAGTTGTTTGGCATCGGGCTGGTGGTCGATATTACTATGGTGTGTTTTGGAGTGGCATGCCGGATTTGAACTACAACAACCCAGATGTCACAGCAGAGATGTATGATGTTTCACGTTTTTGGCTGGAAGAAATCGGCGTTGATGGTTTCCGGTTGGATGCGATTAAGTTCGTCGTAGAAGATGGACGCATTTTAGAGAACAGCCCGCTCAACCGTGAGTGGTTGCGTGCGTATCATGAATATGTGCAATCCGTTCAGCCAGATACACTCTTAGTTGGTGAAGTTTGGACGAGTAGCGCACAAGCCGCCCCTTATGCTGGCGATATGGTCGATATTGTGTTCGAGTTCGACACCGCAGAAGCGATTATCCAAGGCGCAAGTTTTGGTATCAAAAGCCCAATTGTGAATCAGCTTGAGTTGGTATTAGAGCTTTATCCCCCCGGGCAATACGCCCCATTTTTGACCAATCATGACCAAAACCGCGTGATGAACCAACTGAGCGGGAATTTAGACGCAGCCAAAGCTGCTGCTTCGGTTTATTTGATGTTGCCAGGCACACCTTTCATTTATTATGGGGAAGAAATTGGCATGACCGGCACTAAGCCCGATGAATACATCCGCACGCCGATGCAATGGGATTCACAACAACCCAACGCCGGGTTTACAACCGGAACGCCCTGGATTCGACTAAATGCTGATTACGCCGATGGGATCACTGTAGCAGACCAAGCAGACGATCCAAACTCACTCTTAAATCACTATCGTGCGTTGATCCATGCACGCAATGCCACCCCTGCCCTGCAAACCGGCAATTTGGTGCTGTTGGATAACGCATCCGGCAACGTGTTGTCATTTTTACGGCAAACAGAGGAGCAGACTGTACTCGTCATCATCAATCTTCGCAATCGTGAGATTGATAACTACGGCATAACACTGCCAGAAGGCTATACTCAAGCGTCCCTGTTATTTGGTGGCGATGGTGAACAAATTGCCGCGCCAACCAGCGGAGAGCGGGCATATCAACCGTTAGATGTGTTACCTGGATTAGAAGTGTTGGTCATTGAATTGCGTTAAATAAAACAATTTACAACGTGCAGGATTGATGCTCTCATGCTAGTGTTTCACACTAGCAATGACGCGAAGAATACCGTTGCCAGGGGGATTTATCCCTCTGCAACTACTACCTATTTTAATTTTGAAGTGCCTGCAAGCGGGGCTTGTTTTAACACTTACCTCAACACGGCGAATAAGGTAAACGCCAGGTACAACGACAATAAAATCACCGCTTCTCGTCGGCTAATTTGTCGATTCATGACCACAGGTAGCAACAATAACGTGAAGAATAGCATAATCGGACCATCGCTAAAAACCACTTGATAATAGGATGACATATCCACTGAAAAAGGACGCATCAATAACTCATTAATCGGCTCAAAGCGGATGGGATCAACCAGGCTAATTGGTTTAATCATCGCCGTGATACCCAAAATACCCAGCAGATTGTAGATGTTTGATCCCACCACATTGCCGATAGCAATATCACTTTGTTTATTAAACGCCGCCATCACAGACGTAGCAAGCTCCGGTAAGGATGTACCCACCGCCACCAGCGTAATCCCAATGACCAGCTCACTCACTCCTAACGCACGCGCCAATGAAACCGCACCGGTGACAGTTAATTGCGCGCCAATCACTAAGACAATTAAACCAGCCACCAAGCGCATTAACTCACGTGGACGCTGTTCCGGTTTGATGCGCGGCTCAACATGTGCCTCGATTTCTGCTTCTTCTTCCGCTAAATCTGTGGTTTGCCGGTCACGCTGCGCAAAATAAATCATCAACGCATTGAATGCAATTAGCCCTAAAAATAACAAGAAACCATCTAAAAGACTAATCTTGCCATCCACAAACAGGAATGCACTAAATCCCGTAATGCCAATTAAAATAGGCACTTCACGCTTAACCAACATGGCATGCACCGCAATCGGAAAGACTAACGCCGCAGCCCCTAAGATCAAGCCGATATTGGCGATGTTTGACCCGATGACATTCCCAATAGAAATATCGCTTGTTCCACCTAATGCCGCGCTGATGCTGACTAACAGCTCCGGCGCAGATGTACCAAATGCAACAACCGTTAAGCCAACAACCAATGCTGATATGCCAAAAGAGCGCGCTAATCGGGATGCCCCATCTACCAACCAATCCCCGCCATAAAACAACCCCAGCAATCCGAAAATAATTAATATGATGTCAATAATCATAAAACACCCCGACACATTATCTCATTGGCAACCAAAAAGCGGGGCATCGCGCACCCGCTTTTATCAATTCTACAGATTTTGCCAGGAATATAAACCCAAATTATTGGGTATTTACACCCAGCAAACGGTGTGTAGGAGGCTCATCATGAACAGCGTAAAACCCCCAAAATCACCCTCATTATTAGTCTGAAAGCGTAATCACAAACCGCGCTGTTGCTACATCACCATTGACCGCAGTGGTAATAGTCAAGCTGTGAAATTGATTAATTAAGGTATTTAGAGCCTGTATCATATCGTCGTCGGTCTGCCCTAAACCAGGCGTTACCCCACTAGATTGCAACACCACACCCTCCACAGTTGGGTTCACAGCGAATGACCATCCCAAAGATGCTAGCCCAATCAGCGTACCCGGTTCCAGATAAGCCACAATACTTGAATTAGGCAAGAAGTAATTCGCCGCTTCTTGATATAATGGCGAGCGATCTAGCCCACCCTCACCGCTTAAGATGCTTTCTGCAACATTACGTGTGACGATGACGATGACTTCTTCATTAGCAGCAAGCACAATTTCAAGTGGGTTAACAAGGGACGGATCAGAGATTGTGATAATGAGCGCGTCTGTGCCGGCTATCGTACCGGGTTCAACACTGATGCCTTCACCAGAAGCGAACATCATCAACAACATATTGAGATTACTTAAAACCGCTTGTACGTTTTCATAGTTGGTTGTTTCTAAAACAACACCGGCAACAATAAAATCTGGATCAATCGCTGATGAATCTAAGAATGATATTAAATCTAGCCCAGCAACATCCAAAAACAGCGCATAATCGCCAGAGAATAAAGGCAAAAACTCAGTTTGGAAATCCAACTGGAAGAGTTGTGAAATCGTCTCAAACTGGCTCACATCTTCGCCAGAAGCCGCCAACGCCGTCATCAAGGTATCTGCCAAATTGGAGCCGTGTATCACCATAGAAGCATCTGGAATATAACGTGTAAACGCGGGGTCTACCGGGGTATCAAACGCGCTAAATAACATAGCCGCATCTTCACCCAACCCAACAACGTCTAAAATCAAAGACCGTTCATCTTGAATAGTTGCACCAACCATCAACGTCACATTATCCCCCGCCATGCTTTCCAAATCCGGCGCACCAAACATAGAAGCTGCCGCTTCCGCCTGTGCCACCCCGTCCCCATTCGCATATAACAGAATATTATAGCTCTCTGCTGGCAACGCAGCGAGGGAATCCATAAACAACGATGTAGTTGCTAATGAGCCATCCAAGGCATTAAATGGGATCAACGCACGTTCTGCGGTAATATACATCGCGTCGTTATTCACAGCGATATACGTTTCAAAACCATCATAAAAAACCGTGAAATCTCCCTCTTCCGTGCGCTCTAAATCTGGGGCATTAGCAGTCAAAAAGCTCAATACGGCATCTTTATTGGTGACATCTACCACGAGCAAAATTTGTGTCATCCCATCCGCATCCGGTGCTGCACCTAATGCAACAACATCCCCTAACCAGGGACGCACACCACTTGCAAAATCGCTGCCAACGGCATCCATCGCAATCATATCCAGAACGGTGCGCAAGGATAAGTCCGGGGGGAGGTCTCCAGGTTGTGCTAGCGGTTGTAAAACACTGACAAACCGCTCAACAATCCCATCCAATAAATCGATATAAGCATCATCAGTACGCAAACTCGCATAAAGCAAAGTATCCGCAGGGAATTGATCCGCAAATGGCGCATCTTCAACAGCAGCATCCACCGCCGGGGCGTTAAACACCAATCCCAACGCCAGCAACATCAACATCATAACTGTTGTTATTGTGTGATGTATTTTTGTCATTTGTCTTTCCTTAATCATTATAACGATCACCTATCTCATTATATTCCAATTGATAAATCCTGCTTAGCAACACAACAAAAGCCACCCCTATCAAATCGAGATGGCTTTTAGTCATTCCGCCCAACTAATTAGCAACGGTGAGCGTAAAACGCGCATTGGTCACATCATCACCATGCGTAACGGTGATTGACGCGGTCTCTATCAAATTCAGTAAAGCCATCAAGCCGTCAATATCCGCTAAATCACTTGGGCTGAACATAGCAGCATTATCATCCACAAATTGAACGATCGTCTGCCGTAAGGGAGCAACATCAACATATAGCAGTGTTTCAGCATCCGGCAAAAACAAAGCCGATTCCACCGCATACCCAGGCATATCTGTTAACGTGTCACCAGATGGTTCAAGTGCGAACGCCACCCCTTGCTCACTACCAAGCGCAATCACTTCATCATTACTGCCCACAGATGCAACTAACGCATCCGGCAAAGAGAAAAGCGCGCTAAGTGGCACATTTAACACATCATTGTCAAACGTAGCAGGGACAAAGCTCTCTGTCACCATCTCAGCCAGTACAGTGATTAACTGCGCAGCGACATCTGGTGCTTCGTTGGAGAAAATCGTTGTGTTATCCAGCGTCAACATGCCATCGGCATAATCTACCGCAAGATAATTGATGACATCGCCGTTAATGGCAACTGCCGCTTGTTCAATAGGCATCCCGAACGTGCCTTCAAAAGAAAGCGTCAGGAAGGTATATAGCGTATCCCCCAAGTTAGTTACATCGTCGGCATTAGGGTCTGTCATCATAATGGCTTCGTCCAACAATGGCAGAACATCCAACAAAGCGATGAGTTTACTGCCTAGTTCACGGCTGTGTATCAGTAAGCTCGTTGTATCAGGCACACGCTCCAGCAAAGTCAAATCCAGTGGGTCGCTTTCCAAAAATGTCGGACCAACCCGCGCATAATCTATCACCAACGACTGCCCATCTAAGATCACAAAGCCCAAGGCTTGCTGCCCAACTGTTTCAGCAATCATCTGAAAATCCACATCTTCCATGCCGTCCACCGCCATGCCCACAAATGGACCTAACGTCACAATCGCATCCCTCAAATCAAGATAAACGGTGATGTTATAATCATCACGTGGGAGCGCATTCATTGTGTCGGCAAATACTTGTAATTGCGCCAAGCTGATTAAATCTGAGCCAGGCAATACTGCCTCACTCATATCTGGGCTAAAAGTGCCAATTAACACGGCATCATCCGTGATAAGATATCCCGTTTCTAGGTTAAATTCCGGCGCATAATATACCGCCCCATTGTCAAGTTCTGTTTTTGTAAAGCTACCACCCGCTAATACTTGGTCAAAAAAAGCGACCGCCGCCTCTTGGCTGGTGATTTCCGCCGCAACAACAAGTGGATTCTCGGTCATGCCAAATACAATTGCATCCACTGATGTCACATATACCCCAACCGTATCTCCTAAAACCGCACGTAGTTCATCATAGCTCAATGGCGCAATCGTCATGCTAATCAAATCACGCAGGCTAAAGGGTGGTAATTGCATATCTTCCGGCAAGTTACTGTTAACAGTTGTCAACAGATTATCTAGCGCATCAACATAGCCTTCATCAGTGCGGATAGCAGCAAAAAATGGCGCAGTATCCGGGGCATATTGGGCTAATGTGGTCAAGTCATCTAATGCCACCCCTTGCTGACGCGGCGAGGCTACCACTGTGCCCGCTATCAACACCAATAACAATACAAACAATAGTTTTTTCATAATTGGGTATACCCTCTCTCATAACATATCAGGTTTAGGCGTAATATCCTCTTCGCTCAAAAACAACCAGCCAGCAAAACACCGGGTGTTGTTTCTGGCGGATTGGTGTCATGATTAGTTGCCGGTTGTCAGGGCGGGTAAGTCAACCTGCTCTGGGATGCTCAATGTCAGGCGTGTCACAACCGATGACTCATCCAGTTGTACCCCGCTAATCGTCAGGCTTTCCACCTGCGCTAACAAGAATTGCACTTGTTGGATTTCCTCCGGGCGTAAGCCTAGCACGTTCAAAGCTGGCAATGCTTCTACCAAGCCATCCGTGCCGATGTAGAACACGGTTTGCGTTTCCGGCAGGAATAAGCTGGCAGCGTGTTGAAAGTCAGGATGATCCGCCAAAGTAAACGCTTGTGGGTCTAATGCAAAGGTCACAGCTGGGCGCGACCCAAAAGCGAACACATCATCATTTGAAGCGATCAAGAAATCCAACGAAGGCGATTCATCCAGAATATCCGCTGGTAAGCCACCCGCTTCTAGCAAGGACGGCAACAGATCGCCCAATACGACGACATCATCATCCATACTCACACCCGCTAAACCATACAGTTCAGCAGCACGCCCTAACTGGCTGACAACGTTCGCAGCAGCCTCAGCTTCTGTTGCTTCCACAATAAACGCGCCATCAAGTGTAAACCCAATTGGATCAGGCACTTGAATCAGACTTAACGTCAGGGCATAGTCGCCTGTCATCCAACTTAAAACATCGTCTTCTAAGTTCAGTCCCGTTAAGCCGGCAAAAATCGGAATAATCGCGTTTTTCGTCAACCCACCAAAGTTGATTGTGCTGACATCCAAGCCAAAAGTATCCGCGTTATCCATCTCGGCAAACGTCTCAATCAATTCTTGCAACACAGGACCAAGAACATTCATCGCCTCAAAGCTATATAGCACGTCCCCGCTCAGGTTATTATCATGGATAACCAGTTGTGCATTACCAGGGATGTGCTGAGCAAAATCCAGATTGATAGGGTTTTGAGCAGGTGGGATTAACCCCAATGGCAATATCACCTCATCAACTGCCACATCGATGACCAGATCACGCCCATTCAGAATCGTAAAACCAACTGCCACGTTACCACCGGATTCAAACATGGGCATCAGGTTATTAAACTCATCCATATCCGTCATGTTGTTCATCAACGAAGTATTCAACGCACTACTGTTGATATACAAAGCGATGTTGTAACGGTCATTGGGCAATAAATCAAACGCATTCGTAAAATCAGATGATGCCGCCAAAGATGACTCTTGTTCAAACAGCGTAACAAGATCAATGTTACTAGTTAACACCACTTCATCCGTCACTAGAAATTGTTCAGAGCCGTTGCTATATATCGTGTAACCATCCCCTTCAGTTACATCTGCCATACCAAAAAAGACATCCTCAATAAATAGCTCCACCCCAGTCGGATCGCCGATTTCAAAAGCAATAACAGCCGTTTGCTGCATAACATCGACCAAACCGATAGCAGCCGTCTCACCGACCCAACTCATATCTTCAAATAAAAATTGCCCAAGTAAGTCCTTGATGCTGGGTATGATCATATCGTCGGTTAAAAGATCGCCCCCCGTGTTTTGGTCAATCTGCGCTAACACACCGTTTAAGGTCTCAGCATATCCATCATCAGCACGGATGGCTGCAAAAACTTGTGTATCCGCTGGGAAATATGCAGCCAATGCAGTCAATTCCTCCACTGGCTTCGCCTGAATACCCCCGGCTAACACCAAGGCAAAGAGAGCTATAAATAATTTTCGCATGCGGCACCCTATCCTTTCTAAATATAACAATCTGGTCTCTCAACACATTATAAGTGAGAAACAGCACAAATACTTTTAATACTACGTAAGTTATAACTATGACAATATACGAGAAGCGTGACGATTACGTTGCAAATTGATCAAAAGTTGAATATTGCCAACAAGAAAATGAGGAAAATAACGAACACCAACAGCGTGAATATACTGAGCTTGCCCCCCAAGCTATGTAACCAAGGGCGGCGATGCAGTTCATACAACCCAATCAACACACGTTCATCGTCAATCACCACGCGGCTACCGTTTGGCAATAGAAAAACGTTTGTTTGTGTGGTTGGGGTTAATTTAATTTTATGCATGGGGTCAATCTGCCCGTTCAGCGTGCCTTGCCTGCCAACCGTCAAGCCACCACCATATGATAACCAAATTGGCAAATTCATCAGCAGCTCAGGGCTAGGGGCATAATATCCACCACGTAAAGCCGGGGCATCGCCCACTATTTCATAACTTGGTGCTGAGATCAACCGGCGCATCGCTGCGCGGCAAGCCCCGCTAAATGCCCCTCGTGCCAATGCAACAATGGCTGTTTTCTGCTCCGGTGCGATCCACAGCCCGCCGGTTTTGGATGTTATCCACGCAACGCCATCTTCTAACCGAAAGCCATAGCCCATCGCTGGAAGTGCCGCGTGTAGTTGAAAATGGGGGGTGGTCATCATCATCACATCTGTTTCTGTCATCACCCGCCCCGGAGCCAGCAACTCCCCCACCAATTTCAGCATATCTTCTAGCGTGGATTCGGTCTCTGTGGTGGCGTGCATCCCAAGCGGCTTAAACACACGGTTTTGTAAATAATCCGGCGGGAGCATATCGCGTAGCAGTGCGATGTTATCTTTTGAATAGCACCATTTTCCCCCGGCAGGATGATGTTGCTTGAGCGGTGTTTGTTGTTTAAACAGCAATGCCCGCCAAGAACGCGCCGCCCCGTATCCGCTAGTATGGGTCATCAGGTGATGCAGTGTGACGGAATGATGTGGCGTAATGCCCTCGGCATGTAAATCGAGTTCCCCCGCCCGGATGCGCTGCAACACCGCGATAACAATAAACAGCTCATTAAGCGTGCCGATGGGAAAGCGCGTTTGAGCATCCGCCCCCTGCTCCAGCATCCAAGTGATCTTACCTTCTTGAATCACCGCCGCCGTTATAGGATATTTTCCAGCAATGTCGATCATAAGGATTCCAACTTCGTCAGCC
>RFHA01000081.1 GCA_003696565.1 Chloroflexota bacterium | reverse complement strand
TTAATCAGTGCGTTTAATGATACGCTCACCCGTGGGGGAGACTCTTATCTTTTCCTGCGGTATGTCGCCCGTGATGGGTTGGTATGGGCAGAAAAGATTAATGAGAATGCCGGTGTGAGTTCGCGTGATGAACTACGCCTTGTTGTTGCTTCTGGTTTGTCAGAGGTATTACAACAAGGACTTGGTGGTCAAGTCTTTTTTAGTGAATATATCCCACAAATTGAGAACACAAACTCGGGTGGTTTTTATCTTTATGTCCCTGTGGCACCTGCCGGTAATCTGTTGAATATTCTAGGGGTTATACAATTAGGCATTACAACTGACACATTAGACGCATTATTGAATGATGTATTGAATAGCGCACTGCTCAACCAAGATGGACGGCGGTTGATCTTGGTTGATAGCCGTAATCAAGTCATTGTGGATACCGGTGGGGCTGGTGGACTTGGGCAGATTGTTGAGTTTTTGAATGCCACCCCTGGCATTGTACAAGCTGAGTCCCTGGAGGGAAATCTTTTACTTTCTGCGATATCGATCGAGACTTTTGACGGGATGAATACCCCCTGGCGGGTGGTGATTGTTGATGACCTCAATGTTGCAATGCAAGAGACCTATCAATTAGCGGTTTTGATTGCGGCAGGCTACGCACTGGTTTGTTTGGTTGTGTTGTTTATTGTTCATTCATCTGTTTCATCATTATTGATGCCGCTGAATCGACTAGTTTTTTCAGCCCGTCGGTTGATCGAAGCACAGGATACGCAAGATGCGGTCTATCGTGATGAGATTGATAGTTTGGATGCTGCGGTCAAAGGGATGGAGAAACGCATCGAAGTTCTATCTACTGATTTGGAAACACAAATTAAACGCCGCACGCGAGACCTTGAGTTAGCCGCACGAATCGGGCAGGAAGTCGCCAAATTGTATGATATTGACACCTTGCTGAATCGTGCTATTAACCTGATTGCGGATGAACTTGGGTTCTATCATGCTCAGGTGTTTCTGGTTGATGATGCTGGATTAAACGCTGTGCTGGTTCATAGCCGTGGTAAAGCTGGCGAAGAATTACTCAAGCGCAACTTTAAAATTCCTGTTGGGTCTGATACGGTCATTGGGACAGTCACACAAAAAGGAACACCTGTCATCGTAAATGACACATTGGCGCGTAATATCAAACATGGGTTTAACCCACTTTTACCAGAAACACGGGCAGAAATTGGTTTGCCACTTATTAGTGGAGATAAGATTATTGGTGCGTTGGATATTCAGAGTAAGCAGCCGAATGTCTTTTTTGAAGACGATTTACCAACATATGCTTTGTTATCTAGTCAGTTGGCAATTGCTATTGAAAATGCGCGTCTTGTCAGCCAAACAGGTAAACGGATGCAGCAGATTGATATGCTTAACCGGCAACTCACCCGTGCTGCTTGGCAAACAACACGTTCACAAGATAAGTTGAACACGGTTTATCGCTATAATTTGCTCAATGTGGAACGGGATGCCACGCCACAAGAACGTGCCGCCTTACGTTCAGAGATCAGCATCCGTGGAGAAGTGATCGGTGAATTGATGGCAGACCCTGGGGACGGTCAAGCGTTTTCTGAAGGGGATGCGGTGATCTTAGAAGCGGTTGCTAATCGTGTCGCCCTTGCTATTGAAAATGCCCGCCTGTTCCAAGAAACACAAAGTACATTAAACGAAACATCCGTTTTGTACCAACTCACCCGTCATTTGAACGAAGCCAGTACCTTAGAAGATATTGTCCAGGCAATTATTACGGTTGTTATGCCAGAGGCAATTAGTGGTCAGGTTTGGTTGTTTGATGATTATGATCTTGAAGAATCGCCTGAGTGGATAACACTGCAAACCGATTTAGCATTTAGTGAACGAGATGAAAACAATCAAAATCTCACAGGTCTCCGTTTGAGGATGCATGACCACAACTTCTTACGCGCCATACGTTCAGACCAAATTGTTCTAGTCGAAAACGTCCGTACCGATAACCGGATTGATAACGGGTTAAAGCTTATTTTCCGCCGCTTAGCTGCTGAATCGCTTGTGATTATTCCGATGAATGTCCGTGGTTCGTGGCGTGGGTTGATGATGATGGGCTTTAAAGAGCCACGCCAATTTGATGAGCGCGAAGCACGTATTTACGGTGCCTTGAGCGATCAAGCTGGTGTGGCGATTGATAACCGTTTGTTGCTCCAACAAACCGAGCGTCAAGTGACTCGTAATGAAAACTTATATGCAGCTAGCCGAATTATTAATACAGCTCAGAATTTCCAGGATTTGGTTTATGCCGCTGTAGCAACATCGCCAGATCCAACGCTAAATTATGCTTTAAGTTTGCTAGAAGGTGGGTTAGATGCCACCGGTTGGTCTACACAGGCACGCATGGTTGCCCGGTCACAAGCGGGGATCGTGCATCAGGTGGATATACCGTATACATTGCATATCCAGCCAGAATCTCCCCTTCGGCAACGTGAGCCAGAAGTAATTATTGACGATATGCCAAGCAATGTTAACCCAACACCGCCAATTCAATGGTTGCGGCAGCTGGGGTATCGTTTTATGGCTGTTTTCCCCTTGTTTAGTTCGAATCAACCAATCGCACTGTTTCATATTGTCTCAGAACAGATTTATGAATTGTCTCCCGATGATTATGAGGTTTATCGTGCTATTACCGGGCAGATGAGCAGCCAAATACAGATACGTAAATTGTTAGAACGAACTGAAGCCGCATTAGATGAAACGCGCCGGCTATATGTTGCCAGTCGTGCTATCACTGGTGCAAATGATTTTCAAGAGATTTATCAAGCGGCAGCAGACCATTTAGCCCGTCCATTTTTGCCGATGATCCAACAGCAGCAAGATGTGATCAAAATAGCAGTATTGCTTGCACAACCAACACCGACTATTGACGCTTCTTATTTAGAATATGCGTATGTGTGGTGTAGCGATCCCACGACTTTCACCCATGAAGTTGGAGAGACAATTGCCAGCCAAGACGCGCCATATGGCAGATTAACTCAAGCTGCCGATTCTGCTCTTGTTTTTCCTGATATAACACAGGCAAATGGCGGAAACGCAATTTTAGCTGATGAACCCCGGTTAAGAGCACGTTTATTGGATGAAGAAGTTGTGAGCATGGTGTTAGTCCCCATGCGTTCCCGTGCGCAATGGTTTGGTGCGCTGGTAATCCAAAGCCAACGCCCCAATACGTTTGATGAGCAATATGCACGATTTGCGATGGCGTTAGGTGATCAGATGGCGATTGCAATTCAAAACTTGCGCTTGATTGATGAAGCACGCTTTGAAGCATCGCGCGCCCAATCAGAAGCACAGCGTGCTTTGGCTTTAGCAGAGGCGGCTCAACTTAGTAACCGTTTGGGCGGTGATGATATCGCACAAGGTTTGGATGAAGTATTTGAGCGTGTGGCAGAAGTCTCTGGTCTGACGCGCTGGATGCTTTTTCGCTTTAGAGAAGGCACACCGGTTAAATTAGAGCTGATTATCGCCAACATGCCTAATATCAGCTCTGGGGATAAAGTGGTTTATGATTTAGATGTTCATATCCCATTAGTCGATGCAGTCAGATTGCATCAATCGATTTTAGTGAACGATATTTTGCAATATCCAGGCACTGGTTTTGATGATCCACAATACGCTGAATATAATCGCCATTTTTGGGGCAAACATATTGCGACACCCGTTGCAATTGGTGGGCAAATACTTGGGTCAATTGTGATGGGGCGGGCATTTGATACCCCTGATCTTGATGAACGTGATCAAGAATTGGTTGAAACATTAGCGACTCAAGTGGCTATTGCGTTGGAAAATCGACGCTTGTTCCGTCAAGCACAAAATGAGCAACAAACATTACGCTCAATTTTGGAAACATTACCTGCTGGGCTAATTGTGTTAGATCCAGATACGCTAACCCCCACGCAATATAATGAGCAGGCTCAACAACTTTTAGGGCGTGAAATTGATCCGCGTGAACCATTCAATATTGCAACTTATCGCCTGTATCGCACGGGTACACAACTTTACTATCCAGAAGATGAAATGCCGATTTATCTCGCACTGAATCAAGGGACTGAAGCCTCTACAGATGATGTGGCTGTAATTTTTGATGATGGTTCACAGGTTGATTTGTTGGTTAATGCCGCGCCAATTATTGACGTTGATGGCAGAATCACGGGGATTGTTGTCGCCTTTACTGATATTACAAGTTTACGCGCACTAGAAAACACGTTGCAAGAAAACCTGAGGGAAACCGTATCGCTCTATGAAGCACAACGCCAACTTTCTGAAGCGGCAACATTAGATGAAGTGCTGGATGTCCTTAATACTAATGTGATTTTGCAGCAACCATCTGATGCTTATATTTTACTGACTTATGACAATGGGCGATTATATACAGCACGGTATTTTATTGAGCCGTTGGATGATCCAGAAAAGTTACGCGCTGTGTTGGATGAGCAAGAGAGCTTTATGATTGATGACGTGAACAATGATTTGCGAATCGATCATGAGACACGATTATTCTTGATGTCTTTGAATGTTGCCTCATTGATGACGATCCCCTTACGGGTTTCATCCAGAGAGCGAGCAATTGGTTGGTTGGTCCTTTTTAGTGATACCCCTAGCGGTATTACATCAGAGCAAGAACGGGTTTTAGGACAACTGCGTGATTTGGCATCTACTGTGATTGATAATCGCCTGTTGATTGAAGCACAACAATCTGCTCTCCGTGAGGTGCGCTTACTTTATAATGCAACCAATAATATCAGCCGTGCCCGTGAAATTGATCAATTAACAACAGTATTGTTTGAAGCTGTTGACTTGCTTAATCCTGATTATGCCTTTGCTTATTTAGATGAAGCAGCAGGTTTAAAGCAGGGGAATTACCAACTATTTAACATGCGTGCCCCAGAGTTAGAACCGGTGGATTTCCGTGCCATTATGGCTGGTTATGATATTCCGCCTGGTGGGGTGTATATTGATGATATTGAACGCATTACTGAGCGCGTGGAAACAGAGCAGAAACTCTATGAGGCAGGGATCCGTGCCTTTGCTGCTATTAATTTACGCCCGCGGGATGTGAATGATGGGATGATCCTGATTGCATATTGCCAACCGCATCGCTTCACTGATACAGAAGATCGCTATCTTAATACATTAGCTGATAGCAGTTCTGTTGTGTTTAACTCGATTATCCTGTTTGATCAAATACAAGGCGCGCTGGAAGAAACCAGTACGTTGTATCAAGCAAGCCGGGCGTTATCCGATGTATCAGAACCGAAACAACTTTTAAGTGTGATTGTCGATTATTTAATCGCCCCGCATATTAATCAGGTATTCATTGCTCTTCTAGAAAGCCGCAGTTGGGATACCCCCAACGC
The DNA here is from genome assembly GCA_003696565.1 of Chloroflexota bacterium. GTDB lineage: Bacteria > Chloroflexota > Anaerolineae > Aggregatilineales > Phototrophicaceae > DAOTWY01. The sequence continues at coordinate 15,325 of RFHA01000081.1, read as the reverse complement.
AACAGCGCAAATTGTGGGAAGTTGGCACGAAGAAGAAATCATTGATCTGACAGGTGTTACACTGACGCAGGAGCATTTCCCTGCTTGGCATCTGTTGTCTTCTCCAACAGTATTGACAATTGATGATATATACCAAGATGAAAATTTAGATGAAATGACGCTCATTGGGCTTGAAAGCTTAGATGTACGTTCATTGGTGATTGTGCCGCTACGTGTGCCAAAACGTGAGATTGGGGCAATATGGATAAGCTCAAAAGAAACGCATTATCACCTTGACCGTGAACTGCGTACTTATCAATCATTCTCTGAACAGGCATCGCTTTCGATGGAAGCTAGTTACTTGTTGGCACAAACAGAACGCCGCGCACGTCAACTACAGACCTCCGCAGAAGTCAGTCAAAGTGTTAGCAGTATTCTTGATTTGGAAGAACTGTTCCCAAGATTAGTCAATCTCATTAAAGATGCTTTTGGTTACGATCACGTTCAGATTTTCTTAATGGATGATATGGATGATTGGGCAGAATTACGCGCCAGCACAGGCGAAGCCGGGCGACAATTGTTAGCAATTCGCCACCGGTTGCGTAAAGGATCAGATAGCGTGATTGGTATGGTAACAGCTAAAGGGGAGCCGCAAATTGCGCTGGATACAGCCGATGCCAATGTCGTCCATCAGCCCAATCCTTTCTTACCATTAACCCGCTCGGAAATGGCGTTGCCCCTAATTATTAAAGGACGTGTGGTAGGTGCGTTAGATGTACAATCTAACCAGCCTAATGCCTTTAATGAAGAAGATGTCAAAGTGCTTACTACCCTTGCCGCCCAAATCTCTGTTGCGATTGACAATGCACGGTTATATGAAGCGGCACAACAACAAGCCGGACGCATGAGTTTCTTGTTTGAAGTGACTTCAGAAGCCGCTGCTGCCGCTACCTTAGATGAAACATTGCAAGTTGTTGCTAATCGCGTGCAAGAAATGCTTGATGCTCAAGCGGTTATCGTATACCTGCCACAACTTTACATGGATGATCGTGAGAATGTTATCAAAACATTACGCCCGGTCGCATTAGCTGGTTTAAATCAACCATTGGATGAATTAGAAGAGATCCGTATGGATGATCCAGCATATTTGCTCAGCCACGTGAGTAGTACCATGCAGGCATTCGTAATAGAAGACATCAAAAAAGAATCGCGTTATCTGCCTGTTTCTTCAAATGCACGTTCTGCAGTGATTATCCCCTTAGTGGCTGGTGGGGAGCTAACCGGTGTCGCCGTTTTGGAAAACTCTCGTATAAAAGCATATGGTTATGATACGTTGCAGCTATTATTGACGATGGCGGGGTCTTTGGCGGCAGTTATTCAATCGGCACGCTTACTAGAACAGTTGCAACAAACTAACGAACAGCTGCGGGAATTGGATCGACTTAAGAGTGATTTCCTTGCTAATATGAGCCATGAATTGCGTACACCGTTGAACTCCATTATTGGCTTTAGCCGTGTGATGCTGAAAGGCATTGATGGTCCTTTGACTGAAATGCAAGAACAAGATTTAACCACAATTTATAACAGTGGGCAGCATCTACTTATGTTGATTAATGATGTGTTAGATCAAGCGAAAATTGCCGCAGATAAAATGGATTTGAAGTTCGCCTACTTTGAAGTAAAGCCATTGGTTGAAGGCGTTAAGTCTATCGGCATTGGTCTAGTTAAGGACAAGCCCATTGATATGCGGGTTGAGCTTGCTCCTAATTTGCCTAAGGTGTATGGGGATGAATTCCGAACACGGCAGATTTTGCTGAACTTGGTATCGAATGCCGCTAAGTTTACACAAGAAGGGTCTATCACTGTCCGTGCTTATCAAGTTGATGTGGAAAACCGGCGTTATGTCAAAATTGAGGTGGAAGATACGGGTATTGGTATTGCACAAAAAGATATTCCGCTCCTGTTTGAAGCCTTCCGACAAGTGGATTCATCCTTAACGCGCACCCAAGGGGGGACAGGTCTCGGGTTGCCAATTGCTAAATCCCTCACAGAGTTACAGGGTGGGCAAATGACAGTGACTTCCGAAGTCAATGTTGGATCAATCTTCAGTATTACAATCCCTGTTGAACCGGTGATGGATGAAAATGGAGAGCCGGTAGATCAAGATAAGGGTGCGGAGTTTGATGAATTCGATGCAACAACGAATATCACTAATCCTGTTGGGGTTACTAAACCAACCCGTACCCCGCCATCTGAACCAAAGCCAACGTTATCAACTAATACAGCTCGTCGAGTTGTCCAAACTAAGCGACAGATTTTGCTGATTGAAGATGATAAAAACATGGTAGATCAATTCCGCCGCAGCTTACAGCGTGAGGGATTCGAGGTTGTTGTAGGGGATCATCCTGCTTATGCTGAGGCAATGGCGAGCCAGATGCGCCCCAATGTAATTGTGATGGATGTGAACTTTGCCAATGGCGAGGGGTGGAATATTCTACAACGCCTAAAAGACCGTGATGATACATTCGATATTCCAATTGTTGTTGTCACATTGAGCGACGATTCGCAACGCGCTTATCAACTAGGGGCACACAGCTTTATTCAACGTCCATTCATGCCAGAAGCGTTGACGGACGCTGTGCTTAAAGCTGAAAAAGAAAGTAACATCGAGCGCATCTTGATTATCGATGACCAGCCTAATGACATTCGGTTATTGACACAGCTGTTGAATAATAGCGGAACTTACCGCGTATTTTCTGCTGCAACTGGTATAGAAGGTATTTCAATGGTAGCTCGTCGCCGTCCAGATTTGATTATTCTGGATTTAAGAATGCCGGAAATGGATGGCTTTGCCGTACTTGACCAGTTACGCTCAAACCCTGAAACAGCCAATATCCCTGTTCTGGTTGTTACAGGTGAGCTAACGCTCAATGAAACCGAACAGCAGCAATTGAACAATATTCGTGTGTTACACAAGACGAATATTAGTGAAGAAGCCTATAATCAGTTCATTGAGGATGTTCGTCGCCATTTGGATATGGATAAATAACACATGACCAAGCAGATTAACCTTGAGTGTACTTACTGCCATACACTAACACCATTTAACCAATTTCAAGGCGCGTGCCCACAATGTGGTGAGGTAATCGTTGAGGCGCGCTATGAGATGGATAAAATCGATGTCAAACAATGGTTGGCGGACTTGCGAAATCGTCCGCCTAACTTATGGCGTTATCATGAAGTTTTACCAATTTACAACGTGGATGACATTGTCAGTTTAGGGGAGGGGGGAACACCACTCATCAAGTCTCGGGCATTAGCGGCATCGTTGGGGTTGAAAAATCTCTATATTAAGGATGAACGCCAAGGACCAACCGGTAGTTTTAAGGATCGCCAGGCGACAGTTGCGATTTCTGCCCTTAAAGAGATGGGGATTCAGGAAGTCGTAGTTGCTAGCACAGGGAATGTAGCGATTGCCTATGCAGCCTATGCAGCACGAGTTGGGATTAAAGTATGGGCGTTTTTCCCCCGCTTAACCCCCAATGATAAAATGCGGGAAGCTGCGCTTTATGGGGCAGAGGTGATTAAAACGACGGGTAATTATGATCAAACGAAAGTCTTGGCGGCGCAGTTTGCACGGGCAAAAGGGGTCTTCCTGGATAAAGGTATTAAAAGCGTCGCTGCGATTGAAGCCATGAAAACGATGGCTTATGAAATTGCTGAACAATTAGGGCGTGAATTTGAAAATAGACAGCGATGGCGTGCCCCAGATTGGTTTTTACAAGGTGTTAGTGGTGGCATGGGACCCATTGGCGTTGGCAAGGGCTTTCGTGAGTTATATGATTTTGGATTGATTGATAAAATGCCTGCTTTTGGCATCATTCAATCAACCGGATGTGCGCCAATGGTAGAAGCTTTTGAGCGTGGGCAACGTGTTGCCACGCCTATTGAAGAAGCCAAGACGATTATTGCAACGTTGGCAACCGGTGATCCTGGGCGTGCTTATGAAATTTTATATGATTATGTCCAACACAACGGTGGGTATTTTATTTCTGCAACGGATGAAGAAGCATTTAATGCGATTCGTGTTTTGGCGCGGCATGATGGCATTTCAGTTGAACCAGCCACCGGTGTAACCTTTGCCGGATTGTTTAAATTGGTACGGCAGGGCATTATCAAGCCTGATGATGTTGTTGTTGTCAATTGCTCTGGGCATACTTTGCCAGTAGAAAAGACGATCTTAGGTGAACAATGGCAAAAGCTTGTTGATTTATCTGACACACAATCGATGCCAGCTTTGCCACCAGAAGAAAAGCTTGTCGCTGCCATTGATACCGTTGACGGACAGAACAAGCAGATTGTGGTGATAGAAGATAATGAAGCTGCTGCTCGCCTCATGAGTCGTATTTTGGAAGCACGTGATGATTGCGAGGTTCATTTAGCACACAATGGAAAAGCCGGAATCAACCTGATTAACCGAATTCGTCCTGATCTTGTCATTACAGATTTGATGATGCCTGATGTTGATGGCTTTCAGGTGATCGAGTATATTCGCTCCTCAGATGTCCTTCGGCATATCCCTATTGTAGTAGTCACTGCTAAAGAACTAACTGTTAAAGAACGGGAAATGCTCAAAGATCAAGTGGATATGCTTTTACAAAAAGGCTCATTTTTAGACGATGAGTTTGTTGATAATCTCATTGCTCGCTTAAATTGAGCTGCATCAACTGTACTTAAATATGATCTGTTAAAACCAAAGCCTTTGGAACATTAACACCATGATAACACGCACGATTCTATACATAGAAGATGATCCATCTAGTCGTCGTTTAATTGAGAGGATGCTACAACATGCTGGCTATCGCGTTATCTTGGCGGAACGTGGGCTAGATGGTATTGATTTAGCGCGCCTAGAGCGTCCTGATCTTATTTTAACGGATATTAATTTGCCAGATTTAAGCGGCTATGAAATTGCAACAATGCTACGTAGTGATGAACGATTGAAAAATACGCCAATTGTCGCGCTAACAGCCCAAGGAAACGCTGCCCATGATATGGCAATGGCTGCCGGTGTAACCGGTTTTTTGACGAAACCAATTGATATTGAAGTGCTGCTTAAACAAGTAAAGTATTATCTGGAAGGCGGACAGGATGAAATTGACTCTGACCGCCTTTTTTCTGCTCAGGTTCAATATACCCGCGAAGTTGTGGCACGTTTAGAGGCACGTATCCGAGAGCTGGAGCGTGTGAATCAAGAGTTATTAAAACTAGATCATATGAAGGAAACCTTTATCCAGATTACTGCTCATGAACTGCGCACGCCATTGACTCTTGTGTTTGGTTATCAACGGTTATTGGAAGATCATTTAACAATTAAAACTTTAATGGAAGCAGATGACAGTATTAAAACCTTGATTCGTGGCATGGGAGAAGCAATCACCCGCATGCAGAACATGATTGAGGAAATCCTCATCATGAGCCGTATCATTACGAAAAAGATCGACTTATCGCTTTCCCCCACCAACCTAGGTAACGTGATGGAAGGGGCGATTGAATATTTTCAGGATGCTTTAAAACAACGCAAGATACGTATTCATTTTGATAAATCCATTTGGCCCCGTCAAATGCAGGCAGACGCTGAACTAATGCGAATCGTCATGATTAATTTGCTGAGTAATGCTATTAAATACACCCCAGATGATGGGGATATTTATACGTTGGTTTCTGTAGAAGGAGAAAACGTTCGGTTTTCAATTCTCGATACAGGCATTGGCATTAATCCAGATCAACATACTCGTATTTTTGAACAATTCCACACAGTTGACGATGCCAAGCTACATAGTACCAGTAAAACCATGTTTATGGGTGGCGGTTTGGGGCTAGGCTTAGCCATGTGTAAAGGAATTATTGAAGCACATGGTGGTAAAATATGGGTAGAAAGCCTTGGTCGTGATGTAGAAACTTGTCCGGGGAGTCAATTTGTAGTGGTTATGCCACTTATTGCCCATAGAAGCTTACCCAAGTTGACTGAATTATGAACAACGAAAAACTTCCCATACGAGGTGTTCTCGCAGCATTAGCAACTCCTATTTTTTTAGGGATGGCACCAATTTTTGGCAAAATGTCGATTAATGCGGGTGCCGATCCATTTTCTGTTGCTGCTATTCGCACAGTTATTGCCATTGTGTTGTTGTGGGGCGTTTATTTCCTGTTTTTTCGTCGATATATTTATATCTATCCAGCGGGTTTGTTAGGCTGTTTGGTTGTGGGGGCTATTAATGGCATTGGCTCTTTGTTTTATTACGGCGGCTTGGATTTACTGGATGCTTCTCTTGTTCAGCTTTTAAATGGTATGTATTTAGCATTTGCCGTGTTGATCTCTCATATTGGTGGGCAACGCGCGGATATGCGTACCTTAATTCGAGTCGCTTTGGCGATTTTGGCATTATTTATCATCACTGGCTTTGGTAATCAACCTGTCAACTGGGTTGGGGTGGGCTTGATGCTTGGTAGTGCCTTGATGTTTGCTGGTACGTTAGTATTGAGCCAATATGTCTTGTATGAAATGCCTGCCCCCACTGCAACACTTTATATTCTTTCGACTATGGCTGTTGTCGTAACGATGGTGTGGTTGGTTGTTAGTGAGCCATTGCCCGTTGATGTTTTAGAAGCTGCGTTGCCACCGATTACACTCTTAGGGGCATCAACAGCTCTCTCCCGTTTGGCGATGTTTGCCGGCGTAAAGTTCATGGGGGGTATGCAAACGGCTGTGCTTGCCATCACAGAAATTGGCGTGGCGTTAACGCTGGCTTTCCTGCTTTTAGGAGACCGCTTGACAGTGGCACAATGGGTTGGTGTTGGAATTTTATTCCTGAGTATTTTGCTAATCCGCCAAAAGGACTTTTTGCCCCGTCTTTATAACCCCAGTGCGATGATGGTGGCGAATATGGCAAGTGTGCAATTCCAACGGATTGCTTTTCATCGCGCATTTGGTACGCAGGAGATGGATAACGAAGTTGGTACGATGTCCGCCCTGACCACTCAAGAACTTGTCGCTATTCAACGTATGATGGGCGCAGAATCCGGTGGTATCGACCCGTTTCCTATTGCTAAAACAAATGCCATTATCAAAGAACTAGAAGAAAATCCCCCGCTTGATGTTCCACAAATATCCCCAGCAGATGATAAAAAACGGCAATCTCAGGAAATCATTATCCCGCCTGAATTACAATCTGATGATGATTCCTCACAAGATTGACTAGGCTATTGCCCAGTGCTAGGTAATGCAAATGGTGATAGGGTCGGGCGTTCAATGGTGCATTCTCCTTCATCATTAGTTAGGGTTTCTTCTACTGGGGCACAAGCACCGCTTTCCATAATCTGCCACGCTTCAAACTCCCGTGTGATGTTAGTGTTATCCGGGCGCGTGACATATAGGGTTATTGTCCAGTCACCACTTAAGTCCCAGTTAACAGGTATGGTAAATACCCCAGCTTGATGTCGATCACTTTGCACAGATAACTCACCCAATTCAGCTTTGACGGTCGCATCAGTAATGGGATTTCCATCAATATCACGAACCGTGACGATTAAATGATGGTTACTGTCATCAATAGTTTCAATTTGCATATTTATAAATATGTTTGGCGGTTCTGTCTTTTGCTGACATCCTGTTAATACCAGCACAATCATACTCAATATACAAAGATACTTACTCACAGTTTGATGTATCCCTCTCATGTGTACGAAAAATTCTCCAAATAGATAAGCCATCCTCATTTTAGCACCAAATTTTGACTCTCTCTGCTGTGTCGCTTAAAATTGCTATAAGTTCATTTAGTCGATAATAAATTGGGGAAGATTATGTTAGATCGTCAAACAAAAATGTTCATTGGCGTTATCGCGTTGGTTGCCTCAACCTTTTTAATGGTCAACCATCTTGTGGCACAAGACCCAATCGAAAATTGGTGGCTTGCCGGGCTACTTTTTGTTTTGGCGGCAGTGATGTTCACACTGCTCTGGTTGGAAGGGCAAGAGGATCAAGCCTCTACCGCACTTACCATAACTGATGAGGAGGTCATCCCCAAAGCGCAAGAATGGATTATTTCAAAAGATGTTGTTGCATCACCGGAATCTAAACCCTCTCCCGAACTTGAGCAGGAAGTTAGTGAACCGGAAGTAACCACCACACAACCGGAAGCGGAAATTGTTGAGACAGAGCCAGCCACTACGGAAACCGAGCAGGAAGTTAGTGAGCCGGAAGTAACCACCACACAACCAGAAGCGGAAGCTGTTGAGACAGAGCCAACCCCTACAGAAACCGAGTCGGAAGTTAGTGAACCAGATGACCTGACAAAGATAGAAGGGGTTGGTCCTAAGTATCGGGATGCGTTGGTTGCTGCTGGTATTACAACATTTGCTGCATTGGCTGCCGCTTCTTTAGAGGATATTCAAGCTGCTGCCGCCGCTGCTGGGATGCGGAACGCCGCCAGTATGGAAACTTGGGCAGAACAAGCTGCTTATGCCGCAAAAGGCGATTGGGATGGCTTAGCAGAATTGCAAGAAAAATTACAGGGTGGGCGACGTACCTAAACTTATTTTGAGGATATAACAAAAAAGCGGACTATCATGCATATAATCCGCTTTTTTATTTTGCGTTATCAATCGCTATTGCTAACTGGGTTCGCCTTCAATCTCTTCAGCGTTTACCAGTTTTAACATATCATCTTGGACTGTCACACGGACAACGCTAGCGAGCTGGAATTCACCGCTTAAAATGCCATCAGAGAGGGCATCTTCTACTTCGTTCTGGATCAGGCGGCGCAGCGGACGGGCACCAAATTCAGGATCATATCCTTTTTCTGCTAACCATGTACGAGCTTCTTCAGTAACATCCAGCGTAATCGCATGTTCAATAAGACGCTCACTTACTTTCCGTAGTTCTAGGTCAACAATTTGCTTAATTTCCTCAGGAGTTAGCGGACGGAATACAATGGTAGCATCTACGCGGTTAAGGAATTCTGGGCGGAATGCGCGCCGTAATTGATCCATAACCTTTTTACGGAGTTCATCGTAATCAGCACGTTCGTTTTCTTCTTTATCCTGTGGGATATTAAAGCCAAGTTGTGCTCCACGCTTGATTGTGTCTGCGCCGACATTGCTTGTCATCACGATGATGGCGTTGCGGAAATCCACCCGACGACCACGTGCATCGGTGAGTTGCCCTTCTTCCATGACTTGAAGCAGCATGTTGAACGCTTCGGGATGGGCTTTTTCAATTTCATCAAAGACCACAATGCTATATGGGCGGCGGCGGATGGCTTCGGTCAGCTGACCGGCATCTTCATAACCGACATACCCAGGCGGCGCACCGACCAACCGCGCTACAGAATGACGCTCCATAAACTCACTCATATCCAATTGGATGAGCGCGTCTTCACTGCCGAATAAAAATTCTGCCAATGACTTGGTCAATTCTGTCTTACCGACCCCAGTTGGACCTAAGAACATAAATGAACCGATAGGACGGCGCGGGTCTTTTAAGCCAGCACGTGCCCGACGTACTGCTTTACTGATGGCAACAATCGCTTCATGCTGACCAACAATGCGCTTGTGGAGTTCTTCTTCCATGTGCATCAATCGCTCGCTTTCTTCTCCAGCGATGCGCATCACAGGAATACCGGTCCACATGGCGACGACTTCAGCAATATCCTCCCCAGTTAGACGAGGTTGATTTGTTTCTGGATTCCAATTTGCTTTTAATTCCGCAAGGGTGGCTTCTAGGCTTTCCTTCATGATGTTTAAATTTGCCAGACGTTCTTTTTCTGCCTCGTCGCCGCTTTCTTCAATTATGCGGATTTCATCTAGCACATCTTCCAGGTCTAGCTCTGCCCGGCGAACTTGAGCAGCTTCAGGACTCTTGTACATCCGTAGCCTTGCTGCCGCCTCATCAATCAGATCAATTGCTTTATCCGGTAGGAAGCGATCCGGCACATACCGCGCGGAGAGCAGGGCAGCCTGTTCAATCGCCTCATCGGTAATTTCAACATTATGATGCTCTTGATAGGGTTCTTTGATCCCTTGCAGAATTTCGATGGTTTCTTCGATGGTTGGCTCTTCTACCAAAATTTGCTGGAAGCGGCGTTCCAACGCGGCATCACTTTCGATATGCTTACGATATTCGTCTAGTGTTGTCGCACCGATGCACTGAAGCTCCCCGCGTGAAAGGGCTGGCTTAAGGATATTGGCGGCATCTACACTACTACCTGCCGAACCGGCACCAACCAGCATATGAACTTCATCGATGAATAGAATGGCATCCGATTGTTTGAGTTCTTCGATGACTCGCTTGAGGCGTTCTTCAAATTGTCCACGATACATCGTGCCAGCGACCAACGACCCAACATCTAACTGAAGGACGCGCTTGTTGAGCAGTGGTTTAGGGGTATCTCCATTGACAATGCGTTGTGCAAGTCCCTCTACAATCGCCGTTTTACCCACACCAGGTTCACCAATAAGAGCAGGGTTATTTTTACGACGACGCGATAGCACTTGAATAACACGCTCAATTTCTGTTTCCCGCCCAACCACTGGATCAAGTTTATCTTCTTGCGCTAAGGCAGTTAAATCGGTCGCCAGTTGATCCACCAGCGGCGTTTTATCGCTACGGGGTGGACGTTTAGGACGCAGGGGTTCTTCTTTTTTCGATTGCGGTTGCACTGGGCTTTCCTGAAGAACACGGCGGGTTTGACGACGAACTTCTTCAGGGCTAATCCCTAATCGCTTCAATACGTCAATCGCCACCCCTTCCGGCTGGCGGACTAATCCTAATAATAAATGTTCGGTTCCAATGTAATGATGTCCCATCCGGCGCGCTTCATCAACTGCCAACTCTAAAACTTTTTTAGTGCCGGGGGATAAATCAAGTTGAACGGGTGCTGTCCGTGTGGCAGCCCGCGTTAAGCGTTCAACCAGTTCTTCGACACGGCGTTGATCTAAACCTAGGTCTCTTAGCACACGCCCTGCAACACCACCTTCTTCTCGCATCAAGCCGAGCAACAAATGCTCTGTGCCGATGTAGTTATGTTGCATGCGCTCTGCTTCTTCTTGCGCCAGGCTAAGAACGCGCCGCGCCCGTTGTGTGAATCTTTCCATTTTGTTTGGCACGGTCTTCTATACCTCCGTCGCCCACTTGCTTACTGTGTTATGCAAATCACATTTTATTTTAGGTATTATAACATAGGCTAGTACACCTGATGATATAATACTATATCAAGACTTCGTTAGAATTATGCAAAACGGGAGATAACCGTGTTATCCCCCGCATAATCTCATCAAATTATTAGCAATTGTTACCCAATTACTCATCACTTTCTGGGGCATACATTTTTAGATCATGATCGAGATATTCAGCGGAATTAACACGTTTTAAGCTCAACCCCAGGCGGCGGTTTTTTACGTCAATCTTTACCACACGCAATGTGAGTGTATCCCCTTCGCTCACGACCTCTTTAGGATGAGATACACGGTTTTCTGATAGTTCAGAAATATGAATCAAGCCTTCAATATCTTGGGCGTTTGATAACTGTGCGAATGCGCCGAACTTCGTCATTTTTGTGATAGTTGCTTGAACCAGGTCACCAACTTGATAAGTGGTTGCCACCTCGTCCCACGGATCTGCTTCTTGGCGTTTGATGCTTAAGCCAATGCGTTTGCGTTTTTTATCAACGCTGATCACTTCAACTTTAACAGTTTGCCCAACTTCCAACACCTCTTTGGGGTGGGTGATATGCCGCCAGGAAATTTCGGTCAGATGCACTAAGCCTTCTGCGCCGCCAATATCCACAAATGCGCCAAAATCTTCCAGGCTGACCACGCGCCCTTCGCGAATTTCCCCAACGACTAATTGATCGATTAAACTCTCTTTTTGGGTTTCACGTCGTTCGCGATCTGCTGCTCGTTCAGAAAGAATCAAGCGGTTGCGGCTGCGGTCTACTTCCATGACTTTGACATAGATTGTGTCATTGACCATATGCCCGTACATTGCATCCGGTGTTTCGCCTTGCGCACGGGCGCGGCGTGTATCACTAATTTGGCTTTGTGGTACAAACCCGCGTAAACGACCAAAGCGCACAATCAAGCCGCCCTTGTTATAACCAGCTACGTTGCCCTCAAAAATTTGTTGAGACTGGTTAAATTCGACGGCACGCTGCCAGTCTTTTTCTTCAATTGCGCGGTTGATAGATAAGATAATTTTCCCCTCGTGGTCATGGGGGTTTACCACATAAACCGTAACTTGGCTGCCTTTTTTGAGGCTTTCAAGAATCGGGCGGGTTAGGCGTTCTAATTCACGCCCAGGAATAACACCGACAAGATTATCTCCTAAATCAACTGTGACGGATGTTGGCGTGGTTTCTAACACAGTGCCATCAATCAACTGCCCGCGTGAAACAGGATGCTGCTGAGATGTTGATTCGTCAGATACCTGTTCTTCTGCTTTTTCTACTTCAGCACTGTTGGATGTCGTTTCCACTTCATCCGTAGTTGTTTCTACCTCATTATTGGTAACCGATTCTTCGGCTTTAGCAGTAGCTAAGGGTTCTTCGGTTTGAGGTGTTTCGTGTGTTGTTTCTTCGGCAGCATTCATATCATCTGCCCCTGGTATATTGGCACTCATAGCAGAATTGATGCGCTAGTTATGGACTAGCTGCACCATCCTCCTTTCCGTAAAGACAACTTGGTGACCTTTGTGTAAAACGAATTATACCCAAGCTTAAGCAATATTCAAACAGCTAACCTGAAACTAATATTACTTGCCCGTGACCCCGGCAAATAACGCCCGCGATGGGACGGAGTTGCACAAGTTATTGGATCAAACCAGGAACCGCCGCGTATCACCCGTGCGTGACTACCGCTTAAATCTTCCCGCCCGTCATCGGGTTGATATGGATAGGGGTATTCTAACGTTTGCCAATTGCGTCCCCACCGTGAACTTGTCCATTCCCACACGTTTCCACACAAATCCAATACCCCTTGTGTGGTCTTTTGCCCGTTTCCTAAAACCGACCAAGGGCGACCAAGACACTTTTCTACGCTGTTAATTTGCTGCGGGTTCAAAACTTGCTGAGTTGCGGCGATCTCCCACTCTAGCTCGGTGGGTAATCGCCATGCTTGGCGTGTTTCATGCTTTAACCAATTGGCATAAGCAACGGCTTCATACCAACTGATGCCCACAACAGGCTGTAATGGATGATTAAACCGTGGATCATCCCAAAAAGCGGGCATATATTGCTTTTGGGCTAATCGCCATCGCCAGCCCATCATTGTCCACAATGACTCTTTGTTGTAACCATCGTCATGGATAAATTCAGCATATTGCTGCACACTCACCGCGGTTTCTGCTAATGAAAATGTGGCAATGTGATAGCGATGACCGCCAATGATATATTCACCACCGGGGATCACGCATAAATTAAGCATCGCGAATAGGGCGTTTGAAAGCGGCTTTTGCGCCACGTTCTTCCCATGTAAAGCTGACTAGCTCCCAACCTGCTTTACCATAATTGCTTAGCTTTTCTGTATAAACATCTGCATCCATATAAATATCAACGTCTGGCTGATCTTGTAAAACATCACTATCTTTTAGATAAACTACCAAGTATTCCCACTTTTGCATGATGCTTCCCCCAGTTATTCTCAACTGTTTTGATTTGCCAATAGTCTAACACGGATTAGTTAGATTGCCACAGCAATGGCAGAAGCGATATCTTGTGTATGGGTTAAGCTAATGTCCCATTGAGTTAAGCCTAATTCCTCTGCAATGCGTTTGGCGTTCCCATGTAAAATAAGGATTGGACGGTTACGCGGATTATTAACACGGATTTCAATTTCAATCCATTTGACATCACCGATTCCGGTGCCTAATGCCTTAGCGACCGCCTCTTTGGCAGCAATCCGCGCCGCTAAGCGGTGTGCTTGGTCATGACAATCTGCACGCTCCCCCGCGGTGAAAAAACGATTCATAAAACGCTCACCAAATCGTGCCATACTTGCCATGACACGCTCAATTTCTATTGAATCAATGCCACATCGTATCATCATAGTTTGCAAATCGTTTGAATGCGTTAGAATAGAGACAATCATTCTCGCGGAGAATTCTAGTCATGACTGATCTAAAATCCCAGGGCGAGCTGCAAACCAAGCCGCTTCAGCCAGATAAACCTGCGCCATTAGCGACCCTCCATATTGTCGCTTATTTGCGATGGGAACGCGAATGGTATGAAACGTTTGAAACACGCCGTGCTAAACTATTGGATATAATCGCACGATTACGTGAACAGATGACCGCTGACGGCACAAACACACCGATGCGAACTTTCCTCTTAGGTGGACAAACAGTCATTTTAGAGGATATTGCAGCGGTTCGTCCAGATTTGTTAACACTATTTAGTATTTATAACGCAGGTGGGCGTGTTGGTTTAGGTCCCTGGTATATTGCCGTGGATGAAACACTTGTTAGTGGTGAATCACTGATAAGAAATTTATTGGCAGCACGAGCAGATGCCTCACATTATGGGCTGCGTCTGATGACCGTTGCTTACATGCTCTCATCTAGCGGGCATCCAGCTCAGTTACCCCAAATTTTACGAGATTTTGAGATTGATGCTGCCTTCTTACGGCATGGCGCGGATGTTGTGCATATGCCTTTCCGATGGGAATCACCCGATGGCAGCAGCGTTTTGGTGGTTAATCATCAAATGTTCTCTGCTTTTCCATTTAAGGTCATGGATGCCTGGGATGTTCGTAAAAGTGTGTTAGATCAAAAAAGTATCCGACCGGATGGTCCTTATTTGTGGTTGTTTGATGTTAGCAATCCAGAACAATCCCTTAGCGAGATGCTGCCAGATGTAGCTAAACGAACAGGATTACCTTTAGAACAAAGCGATTTAAAGACGTATGTGGAGATGCTCCGCCGGGAGTTACCGGATAGTTTGCGCCCGTCTTTACAAGGAGAACTACGGCTACAGGCTTTACGTGAAAATGCTTTTTTGTTCCCTGGTATGTTATCTTCTCGCATTTATCTTAAGCAGATGAATGCCCGTTTACAAGCGTGCTTGCTTTCTGCTGTTGAACCTTGGTTGACTTTAGCACTTTCTCATGGACAAATTAAATATCCAGAAAACAATCGTGCATTACTTAACTATGCTTGGCGCACATTGATGAAAAACCAAGCAATATATTCCTTAGGTGGGGCAGCTAGTGATGCTGTTCATCAGGAAAATGAATTGCGTTATCGTCAAGTGGCGGATACTTGCCAGCATATTATTCATAATGTCTTACAGGCATT
>RFHA01000460.1 GCA_003696565.1 Chloroflexota bacterium | reverse complement strand
GCACGTTCTCCAATACCATTGATTGTCACTTCCACCTGTCGTGCTCCAGCAACAATCCCCGCAAGCGTATTGGCTGTTGCTAATCCTAAATCGTTATGACAATGAACAGACCAGATCACTCCACTGCCGGGTCCCGCACCGGGTGTTTCTGCAATAAGTGTTTGAATTGTTTCTTGCCATTCTGCTGGAGTGACATAGCCAACCGTGTCAGGAATATTGAGTGTTGTTGCCCCAGCTTCTACCGCAACAGCACAAACCTGAATAAGAAATGCTGGGTCAGTTCGTCCGGCATCCATTGGACTAAATTCAACATCATCACACAAGCTTTTCGCTAATTGGACGGAGCGACGAATGACTTCTAGTGCCTCTTCGCGTGTTATACCGGTTTGGTATTTGAGATGAATATCCGATGTCCCTAAAAAGGTATGGATACGCGGATGTGCTGCATCTTTCACACCTTCCCAACACGTTAAAATGTCTTTCTCTACAGCACGCGCTAGTCCACAAATTACAGGACCACCTGAAGTACCAACTTCTCGTGCAATGCGTTGAACTGCTGCAAGATCGTCGGGTGAAGCCGCTGGAAAACCAGCTTCAATTATATCAACGCCTAGTCGTGCTAATTGCCTCGCAATTTCCAACTTTTCCGCACTGGAAAGTGTAGCACCTGGGCTTTGTTCACCATCTCGCAGTGTGGTATCGAAAATTAAAACAGTGTTTTTGTCCTTAATTCGATGATTAACCATAAGGGTTTTGTCCTTTCTATATCAATAAATAGACGAAATTGACTAAGCTGACTAAGACCATCATCAGCCATCGGACATCACCCCCTTTCTGGTTACGCCATCATCATCCATAGACTACGCCTCCTGTTTAATACGCTTATGCTTCAGGAATGGCATCATTTCACGCATTTGCGCACCAACTTCTTCTAAAAGTAAATCATGTTCACGTTTACGACGTGCTATGAATGTTCCACGCCCATTTTTGTTTTCATCAATCCAATTTCTAGCAAATTCACCACTTTGGATACGTTGAAGCACCCCCGCCATTTCCTCTTTGAGTGATTCTTCAAACAAATCACCTGTGACATATCCACCATATTCAGCAGTATCGCTGACGCTATACCACATATAGCTCAAGCCACCTTCATAAAGCAGATCAACAATTAGCTTCAACTCATGTAAGCATTCAAAATAAGCAACTTCTGGCTGATAACCTGCTTTAACTAGAGTCTCAAAACCAGAACGAATAAGTGCCGTCACACCACCACATAAAATAACTTGTTCACCAAAAAGATCGGTCTCAGTCTCTTCTTGGAACGTCGTTTCAATCACACCTGCACGAGTGCATCCAATTGCCTTCGCATATGCCAATGCTAAGGCATGTGCGTTCCCTGTTGCATCCTGCGCTACGGCAATTAATCCTGGCACACCAGCATTTTCAGTAAATACCTCACGAACACGATGTCCAGGTGCCTTCGGTGCAACCATCGCTACATCAATGTTATCTGGTGGTTGAATCAAGCCATAATGAATATTAAAGCCATGCGAAAACATCAACATACTACCCGGTTTGAGGTTATCTCTGACATTTTCCTCGTAAATCGCCTGCATCGTTGTATCTGGCGTGAGCATCATTACAATATCAGCTGCTTTTGTCGCTTCTGCTACAGACATAACCTGTAAACCATCAGCTTCAGCCTTTACACGACTTTTACTACCCTCATGCAAACCTACAACAACTTTTAATCCACTATCATGCGCATTTAATGCATGAGCATGTCCTTGGCTCCCATAGCCAATAATAGCGATAGTTTTTCCCTCAAGTAGAGACAAATCAGCGTCTTTGTCATAGTAAAGCGTTGCCATTCAATCCTCCAAGTGAACTAAAATAAAAGGGGGCAAAATATTTACACCCCCCAAACACACAAATTAAATTAACACACCATTATTAGATGTGCCGTTTACAGGTACACCAAAAGTCGGTTCATATTGTGTATCATGAATCCGCGTACCACGCCCCATAGCAACCACACCAGTACGAACTAATTCGACTATGCCAATAGGACGCAATTTTTCGATAACTTCCTCTACGACAGATTCACTTGCAGTGACCTCAACAATAGCGACTTTTGACCCCATATCAACAATACGTGCAGGGTATCGTTCACAAATTTCTGTGACCTGATTGTAAGAATCTGCATCATTTGTTCGAACCTTAATCAAGGCTAGATCACGGCTGATATGTGGCTCATTAGAAATATGACGCACATCAATAACATTGACTAGTTTCCGCAAATTTTCCACAATTTGTTGAACATTCGCTCGTTTTGTATCAACAACGATAGTCATACGAGAAATATGTGGTTTCTGGGTACGTCCAACTGTTAAGCTATCTACATTGTAATTTCTACGCCGAAACAAACTCGCCACACGATTCAAAACACCTGGTTTATTTTCCACCAATGCCACTACAGTTTGCTTGGTCGATTCACATTCAGACATCTGTTATTTCTTCCTCTCTGTCGGCTTGGGACGACGGATCATTTTATCTAGGTCTGCCCCGGCTGGAACCATCGGGAATACCATATCTTCTTTTACCACCACAAATTCGATCAACACCGGACCATCGATGCGACGTGCAAATTCCACCGCTTCTTGTATTTGAGCACGTTCTGTTACACGCTTACTAGGAATGCCATAAGCTTCCGCTAATTTACAAAAATCTGGGTTAAACATAGGGGTCGATTGATATCGCTGCTCATAAAATATCTCTTGCCATTGACGCACCATCCCCAAAAAGCCGTTGTTGATAATCGCAATATTAACGTTGACATTTTCTTGTGCAGCCGTTGCCAATTCACATAATGTCATCTGAAAACCGCCATCGCCAACAATTGCCCAAACCTCTTCATCCGGTCTACCAAATTTCGCACCTATTGCCGCTGGTAAACCAAATCCCATTGTTCCTAAACCACCACTTGTTAGTAACGTTGCAGGGCGGCGGTGAGGATAATACTGAGCCTCTAACATTTGATGCTGACCTACATCTGTCACTGTAATAGCTTCACCATCGGTATACTTCCACAGATCATTGATGACCTGTGCAGCGATCATCCCGGTACCATCATAAGTGTGCAAAATATCACGTTCATTTGCATCTTCTTGCCAATCCCGAATACGGTTGAGCCAAGTTTGATGTTGTTGTGCTTCTACCCCTGGCAATATTTGTGTCAACACTGTACGCAAATCACCAGCAATCCCAACATCGACCTTGACATTCTTATTCAGTTCAGATGGATCAATATCAATATGGATCTTCTTTGCATTCACTGCATAAGTTTTGAGATTGCCAGTCACACGGTCATCAAAACGCATACCTAGTGCAATCAATAAGTCAGATTCTTGAATGGCATAATTCGTCGCAGCATGACCATGCATTCCCATCATCCCAAGCACAAGTGGATGATCTTCCGGCATTGCCCCCTTCCCTAGCAAAGTTAATGCAACAGGGATCTGGGCACGTTCTACCAATTCACGTAATTCTCCTACTGCGCCAGACATCAAAATACCGTGTCCAGCAAGAATAATTGGACGTTCTGCCTGGTTAATTAACTGAATCGCTCGTCTTACGTCATCATCATTTGCTGCGTTTGGTGGTTGATAACCAGGCAAACGAATTTCACCCTCAGGATAAACAAACTCAATTTTCTCGTTTTGAACATCTTTAGGTATGTCAATCAAAACAGGACCAGGGCGACCAGTTCGTGCGATATGAAACGCTTCTTTAATTACATAAGCCAGTTCGTGAATGTCAGTAACAAGGTAATTATGTTTGGTAACCGGCAACGTAACGCCTGTTACATCTGTCTCTTGAAATGCATCTGTCCCAATTGCAGCTCGTCCAACTTGCCCAGTAATAGCAACAACAGGCACAGAATCCATCATAGCTGTCGCTAAGCCGGTTACAAGATTGGTAGCTCCTGGACCACTAGTCGCAATACACACGCCGACCTTACCAGTTGCACGAGCATAACCATCAGCCATATGGGATGCACCCTGTTCATGCCGCACTAAAACATGATGAATTTGTGGATATTTTGTCATGGCATCATAAGTGGGTAAAATCGCTCCCCCAGGATACCCAAACATGACATCCACCCCTTCACGGAGCAAACATTCCATAATAATTTCTGCACCAGATAGTAACATCCCACTACCTCCCTAATTTTTAACCTTTATTCACATACGTTAACCAACCATGGCGATCTGGCTTTTGCCCAGATGTGATACCAAAAAATTCCTCTTGAACTGCTTTCGTAATCGGACCAGGTTTACCTGTACCAACCGGAAGACGATCAACCGAACGTATGGGGGTAATTTCTGCCGCCGTTCCAGTAAAAAATATTTCATCCGCCAAATACAACATATCACGTGCAATTGCCTCAAAACGAATCTCGTATCCTAAGTCTTTGAGAATTGTTAGCACTGAATCGCGAGTAATACCCAATAGAATAGAAGCCCATGCGCCTGGTGTATAAACAACCCCGTTGTATACTACAAAAATATTTTCGCCGGCACCTTCACTGACATACCCATTGACATCAAGTGCAATACCTTCGCTAAATCCGTTATCTTTAGCCTCCATCGTAATAAATTGGCTGTTAACGTACTGTCCACCTATTTTGGCTAATGAGGCACCAGTACTAGGCGCAAGCCGCCGCCATGAACTGACCTGAACATCTACCCCCTGCTCTATCGCCTCATTTCCTAAATAGCGACCCCAATCCAATGTAAGAATAACAACTTCAGTCGGAGCTTGTCGCCCTTCTAACCCCAATGCACCAGCACCACGAAAAACCAATGGGCGAATATAAGCTGATTGATGCCCATTTTTTTTGACTAGCTCAATAATTGCCTCATCAAGTTCTTCTGATGTATAAGGTTGTTTAATTCTTGCCAAGCGTGCCCCAGTGATAAGGCGTTGGGTATGAGGTTGTAGGCGAAAAACGGCAGGACCATCAGGTGTTGCATAAGCACGAATGCCTTCAAATACGCTTGATCCATAGTGCAGTGCATGGGCTGTTACATGAACGGTAGCATCTTCCCAATTGATGAATTCGCCGTTCCGCCAAATAAATTTGCCTGTCATATATCGATCCTTCTCAAATTAAGCTCTAAAACAAAAAACCCCCCGCTTGGGAGGTTTTGTTTTGCACAAACTTGTCTTCACACACTGACATCCTACCCAAGCGGTAACAACCCGTCTTTAATAAGGACGAGTACAAGAATGTCAATAATGATAATGGATTTGGGTTGGGTCGTGTGTTTCACTGAAGTTTACTCACTTTGTTTGTCAATCCGTCATAAGATTATACGCGATTTTCAAAGCTGTCAACTAATTCGTTCAAGTTTACACAAGTTCATCAATCCTAACGAAAGGTTATTGTGCAAGTGACACAAGTGATTTAGCGAATTTAATCTGCTCTTTAACTGCATCCGGTGCTGTTCCACCAAATGCTGAGCGTCGTCTAACCGCTGCATCAAAATTGAACCACTCATATACATCCGAATCAAAAAGAGACGAGACCGCTTTAAATTGCTCCATAGCTAATTGCGATAAACTAATTTGCTTCTGTGCAGCTATTTGCACAAGCTGACCAACAACATGATGTGCCTGCCGGAACGGTAGCCCTTTATGCACCAGATAATCTGCCAAATCAGTGGCTAATAAATCTTCATGTAAAGCTGCACGCATCGCTTCAACATTGATTGTTAATGTCTGAATAACACCTGTGACAACTGGCAGCAAAACATTCAACGTATCAAATGCATCAAACAATGCTTCTTTATCTTCTTGCAAATCCTTGTTATAACCACTTGGTAACCCTTTCAGCGTTGTCAGGATACCCGCTAAGTGTCCGATTAACCGTCCGGCTTTTCCTCTTGCCAGTTCCATTGGATCCGCATTGCGCTTTTGCGGCATCAAACTTGAACCAGTACTATAACGATCATCCAACACAATGTACCCAAATGACGGGTTACTATACAAAATAATGTCCTCACCTAAACGACTGAGATGCGTACCAATTAGAGAGAGACAAAACAACGTTTCTGCCACAAAATCACGATCACTAACCGCATCTAAGCTGTTTGGACTAATCATTGCAAAGCCAAGATCATCTGCTAAGCCTCGTCGATCAAGTTGCAACGGTGTTCCTGCCAAGGCACCAGACCCGAGTGGCATCACGTCAACACGCTTTTTGGCATCTTGTAGCCGTTCACGATCTCGCATGATCATCCAGAAAAAACTCATTAGCCAGTGCGCTACTGTAATGGGTTGAGCCGGTTGTAAATGAGTATAACCTGGCATAAGTGTCTCAATATGAGCTTCCGATTGTTGGATAATTGTCTGTTGCAACGTCATTAACAGGCGATCTAAATCATCAATCGCCTGTTTAGTCCATAGACGAAAGTCTGTTGCCACTTGATCATTTCGACTACGTCCCGTATGGAGTTTACCACCAACATCTCCAACAAGTTCTATAAGACGGCGTTCTACAGCTGTATGAATGTCTTCGTCATTTGGTTTAAATTCAAATGAGTTATTCTCAAATTCAGATTTGACTAATTCTAGCCCCTGGATAATTTTTGAAGCTTCGTCTTCCGTCAAAATATTGGCAGTTGTGATTGCTTTAACATAAGCAATGCTGCCGGCAATATCTTGCATAACCATACGTTGATCAAAACGGAGACTGTCATTCAACGCCCGCAAGTTTATATCGGCTGGTTTAGAGAATCGTCCACCCCACATTGTTAATCCCGTTTAAATTTACTGTAATCCGGTTGACGATACCGGCTTTTACCACCACCATCAATATTCAGTAACGCTTCTACCTTCATAGGCAAACCAAATAATTGGATAAAACCTTCCGCATCTTTTTGATTGTAAACATCTTCCACACCAAAAGATGCATAATCCTCACGATAAAGACTATAAGGGCTTTTACGTCCAGCGATGATAACATTCCCCTTATAAAGTTTAAGGCGAACAACTCCAGTCACCAATTCCTGAGTAACCTTCACAAATGAATCTAACGCTTCACGCAGACGTGTATACCACATACCGTTATAAACTAATTCGGCATACTTAACCGCGACAAAATCTTTGTAGTGCATAGTGTGTTTATCTAAACAGATGCTTTCTAATGCTTGATGAGCTTTAAGCAACAAGGTGCCCGCAGGTGTTTCATACACGCCATGGCTTTTCATCCCTACTAATCGATTCTCGACAATGTCTGCTCGCCCAATACCATGTTTACCAGCTAGTTTATTCAATTGAGTGAAGAGTGTAACAGGATCAAGCATTTCCCCATTAATACTAACCGGATTGCCTTTTTCAAAACCAATTTCAACATATTCAGGTTGATCTGGGGCATCCTCTGGACTACTAGTTAATTGATACATTGTTTGTTCCGGTTCATTCCAGGGGTTTTCTAATAATCCACCCTCATGACTTAAATGGAAAATATTACGATCCCGACTATAAATTGACTTTTCTGTCACTGCTACCGGCACATTATATTTTTTGGCATAAGCAAGTGCATCCTCACGGCTACGGATATCCCATTCACGCCAGGGAGCAATCGTCTTTAACTTGGGATTTAAAGCCATTACTGTTAACTCAAAGCGTACCTGATCGTTCCCTTTTCCGGTACACCCATGTGAAATAGCATCAGCCCCTTCTTCTTCAGCAATTTCAACCATGTGCTTGGCAATTAACGGACGCGCCATTGAGGTTCCAAGCAAATATTCACGTTCATAAATTGCACCAGCTTGCATTGTTGGGAATACAAAGTCTCGTAAAAATTCCTCCCGTAAATCACGAATGTATAATTTGCTGGCACCGGATGCCAATGCTTTTTCTTCTAAGCCATCCAGTTCTTCTTCTTGTCCAAGATCAGCTGTAAAGCATACCACCTCACAGCCATAATTTTCTTTGAGCCAGGGGACAATAACAGATGTATCTAACCCCCCACTATATGCCAAAACAACTTTGTTGACCTGCATTTATATGCCTCCTGAAAACAAAAACCCCGGTTCAATGTCCGGGGTAACTGATAACGAGTTAAGAGAACGCAAAATCACCCGGACTGATCTTTTCCAGTACGGCGACCGCGCCCAAAACGGCTGTTTACTATGTTCAACATCCATTTCATAGTGAGTAAGGATACCCTAATATCTGTAAAAATCAATCAGACAATCCACACGAATACTCGTTCAAAACTGCACAATACATTTATGGTAAGTCAAAAGTACAAATTCCTGTATTAACATAACAAGTTGCTAAAACAGCCCCACCACGACTAACTGTAAACACATCTGTATTCATCCAAAATTGACGTGGTTCTCCCACAGTTAAATAAGCATGTCTCCAGTTACATTGTGCCGGCTTAGCTAACTGACCATCTAAATACACGGACCATACTTGCAAACAATCGCCAGATGGAAAATCCCATAACGGGCGAGTTAAAAACTCTGTATCCCACTCGCTAATGTTCATAATTCCGTTAGCACTAGCAAATCCCAAACCTGTTAAATCAAGATTTTGCCCAGACGTATTGATTAAAGCGAAACTTTCTGATGAATAAATTAATGTAATATCAGTTGTTGAGTCAACTTGATCAGGTGTTGTATTTTGATTCTGCCCCGTTTGCGTGCTATTATCTGCTGCTACCATGGCAGTAGGTGATGCAAAATCTGGCACAGGTAAACGATCAGTTAAATTAAAATCACAATATCCCTGAGCAATTAGGCAGGTAGTGACTCGTTCACCATAACGATACACATCAAAATACTCCACATTGCGCCAAAATGTCGTCTGATTATTAACGGTTGCCCATGCATGTCGACTATCACAAACACTTGGAACCTCAATAAAATCTGTGTTAATATCCCATATTTGTAAACAATCATCAGCAGGAAACGCACTTAAAGGTGCTGTCAGATAACCATTATCCCAACGCTCACTATCAAAACGACCCGACGCACTAATAAATGATAATCCTTCAAGAAATAACGGTCTACCAGACGTGTTTTTGAGAATAAATGAATTCCAGTCATAAATTAAGCGCAGATCATAGGTTAGTACAGCTGTTGGTGTGACAGGAATCGGAGTCCATGTGGGAGGCGGCGGCGGCATCGTTGGGGTTGGTGGAATTATTGTTATAAGAGGTGGTGGTAATGTTTGTGGAAAACGAAATATACGCTGATAAACCTCACTTGCTTGTAAAAAAGAGACGAAAGGGGGCGTTGTTGCAGTAGCCGGTATAGGCACAGTTGGCAAAATCGTCGGGAATGTCGAAGTTGCTACAATGAAAGGAGTTGCTGTATGTGTTGGCACTATAGAGATTGGTGTATTGGTCGGTTGAAAGTTAATTGTTGGGCTTGATGTTTCAGTAGGAATGACTAACGAAACTGGTGTATTAGTTGGAGCAGAAAAATTTGATCGAGATGCTAAAACAAGCGTGAAATAATATTTACCAGATGCAGAAAGACTATAAGCTGCTCCCATTTCTTGATATGCTGGATTCATCATATTAGCATAATGAGGTGGGCTATCCCGCCATTGTTGAAATGCCCCCACCCCACTTGCATCCCATCGAAACAAGACATTTTCTGCTCCAGTTGTCATTGGATATCCCGCTTCAGTGATACGCTGCCAAAATTCTGATCCATCAGACCCAACATGAGACAAAAAATCATTGGATGCCAAATCATCACTATGACGCTGAGCTGCTGCAACAAGTTGCATATTCATTGCCAGGGGCTGAATACCTTGTGCTTGACGCTCAGCATTAATAGCTCCTAAAATTTCCCAAGCAGGTGCATCTTGAGCAGAAGTATTTATCAACAACAAAAAAGACAAGAAAAAAAATATCGTGTAACGTTTCATACCAAAACTCAAAACAATGATAGTTGATTAAATCAATTATACTGTTAATCTCAAAGAGAGTTGTTAAAATTAGACTATAAGTCAAGCTATCAATCATGATCAAGGAATTGAAAAATGAGCAAAGCCGAACTATTAAAAAAACGTGATGCAAAAGCTATTCCACATTTAGAACAATATGCGCCAGTTTGGATTGTAGATGAAAAAATCATTGAAGAAGATGAAGCTGTTCAATTCAATGTGGTTTTTCGCCATAATCTTTATCAATGGGTAAATCGGCGTTATCGCTATGATGGGTTTAATGATGTTTTATATCATAAAGGGCAAACTATCCTAGAAGAGGAAGAAGTAGTTGATATTCAAGACAAAGAACCGTATATTGCCCGAACTGTGACAGATATTCCTAATGCTTACGGCGGGTAAAACGTTTGTGATTTTGAACAACATCATTAAATACAGTGACAAGCTGTTGTGTAATACCAGACCAAGTATATTGATGGGCGAGTGCTACGGCATTTTCGCCCAGTTCTTTACGTTTTTCCGGTTGTGTAAGAATTGTTCTTATGCCATTCGCTAAAGCGGATGGATCACGCGCTGGTACAAGAAAACCAGTCTCTTCATCCCGTACCAAAAAAGCTAACCCTCCAACTTCTGATGCAATAACAGGCGTACCGGAAGCCATTGCTTCTAATGCAACCATGCCAAAAGACTCATAATCCGAAGGCACTATGACAATAGATGCCGCTGCATAGTAAAGCGGTAATAAATTATGATCTTTCGCACCTAGAAAGTTAACAATGCCATCAATACATAAACTTTGCGCTAGCATTTGTAAGCGGTTTAGTTCAGCATCAGCGGGATTTTTGGGATTTCCTCCAATAATACCCACACACAAATTTGGGTGATATTGATGTATTAATGCCACCGCTTCAAGGATAGTATCAACAGCCTTAAGTGGTTCAATCCGCCCTACGAATAATAACAGATGGTTATTCTCATCAACACCAATCTGTCGTTTTGCCTGATCTTTAGGTAAAGGATGGAATCGCTTCAAATCTACACCGGGCGGGATTACTACAATTTTACGCCGATCAGTCCGATACAACCATAATAATTGTGCTTGTTCTGCTTGTGTTGCCGCAATGATACGATCTGCCCAATTTACAATCTGTGTTTCAACTGCAATACGTACATCAGGCAAGTAAGCTGTGGATGTGGCAATTCGCTGTTTCATATGTCCTAATGTATGAAACATATGAACAAACGGTATATTCCAGACTTCCTTAAGCTTATTGGCAACCCAACCACTGAGCCAATAATGACTATAGATTAGGTCATATTCAATCGGATTTTTTGTTGTAAATGCGATCACACCAGCCGTGAATTGTGATAGATATGAATAAACTTGATCCGGGTCTAATAATTGGATAGGTCCGGCGACAACGTGAATGACCCGAACATTCTCACCAAGTGTCATATCCACAACAGGCTGCTCCGAACTAACACGGCGGGTATAAATGTCAACCAAAATACCCAACCGTCCAAGTTGGCGTGCTAGTTCACGAATATAGACATTCATACCGCCGGTTTTTTTTCCACCTAACACCGCCAGCGGGCTGGTATGTACACTTAATATTGCTAATCGCTCAACCATCTTGCTTACACCAGGCACTCAATTTGAAAATTTCTGTGTCTTTCCCCCCCATTCGATATTTATAGGTTTCGTTGCCACGTAGAAAATCAACAACTTTATATCCCTGGTCTATAGCATATTGAATATTGTTGACCAGCAACAAAATTCCAGGGCTTAAGTGTCCATAATTTTCGATTTTTAGTCCAGAGTTATAGATTAACAGCTGATTATCATAAACAAAATTGAGATATGCAGCAGTTGGTTCATCATTAATCGTTAAAAAATTAAGTCTTAACCAACCTTTTTCAAACACCAGGGGAATCATATGGCGAAAGAATGCTTTATGAGCTTCATTTTGTAAAAATAGTTGCTTGTTTTCATCACTTGCAGCCATCAACAAGAAAAAACGTTCAATTTCGACTTGGATATTTTGTGATGAATCAACGGTATACCACTCAATTTTATCCGGCACACCCTCCGCACGCCGCAATTTGCGTCGGATTTCATGGCGTTGCTTTTTATCTAATGATTGTAGATATTCTTCCCATGTCGGTGGCACTTCAATGATAGGGCAAACATCCTGTCTTATTGTACGAACTTCAAACAAGTTGTTTTGTAATAAATGCGGCAGCTTTTCCAATGTGGATGAAGCAGCTGGAATATTGCATAGATCAAGGTGATCATACATAGCACAATTTTCTTTAAGAAAATTCGCAAGATGCCCCAAAACAATGTCAATATGTTTCTTATCTATAATTAGATCAAGATAATCAGTAACGTCTTCGCACCCAATAAACCGTACAACACGACCTTGATCAATAAACCAGGGCGCAATTCCTATAAGTTTTCCAGAGTTATCTCGACATATCACTATCCATAAATCACCCGGTCGATATATATTCCACCAAGTTGAATGCCATTCCCAAGTATTAAAAATCGTATTCGCTTGACTACGAATCAGCAAATCGTTCCATTCGTGTTTCAACTTATCAAAAGCGTTTGCTTGAGTATATACCTCTAGTTCCAAAACAGACTCTACCTTCATCGCAATCACACGGCATAACTCACTTATCTAAGTGAATAATCATCAGTACGACTGATTTAAAGCCGTTTCTCCTTTCTTGTAACTGTAACCACTTGTGGATATTGTATCAAGATAACCATAACCAATTCTCTGTACTATAGTTAATCTGATACAGCTTTTATTTCTTATTAAAGCAACTTGACTAGGTTATTAAAAATGCAGATCACCTTAATTCATAGGTTATGATTATTTTGACGCTATATTAGACTCAACATTATAAGTAAACAGATGCAACGT